>JANNTF010001082.1:0-5747 GCA_031403455.1 Alphaproteobacteria bacterium
TGCCGGCATGGCGGCCGATCGCGATCGCCTCGCCGCGATCCTCGATCGCGGCGACAAGCTGCCGATGATCGCGCGCCGCGGCGGGCAGATCTGGAATTTCTGGATCGATGCGGCGAACCCGCGTGGGCTATGGCGGCGCACGAGCCTGGCGCAGTTCCGCGACGCGACGCCGAATTGGGAGACGATCCTCGATCTCGATGCGCTGGCGTCGACCGAAGGCGCGGATTGGATCTGGCAGGGCGCCACCACGCGGCCGGGCGCGCATGATCGCGCGATGCTGCGCCTCTCACGCGGCGGCAGCGATGCGGTGGTCTTGCGCGAATTCGACATCGCGACGAAGAGCTTCGTCGCCGACGGCTTCGAATTGCCCGAAGCCAAGGGCGGCATCGACTGGATCGATCGCGATACGCTGCTGCTGTTCAGCGCGCTGGGGCCGGGCATGGCGACAGGCTCGGGGTATGCGCGCACGGTCCGGCTCTGGCGCCGCGGCACCGCGATTGCGGATGCGCCGGTGCTGTTCGAGACATCGCCCACGGCGATGATGGTCTGGGGCTGGGTCGATCGCACGGATCGCACGCGCATCTGGTTCGTCGAGAAGCCGGCCTTCTTCGATCTCCGGCTCTGGCTGGGCGATCTCACCGGCGCACGCACGCGGCTCGATCTGCCCGATGATTGCTCGGTGAATGTCGAAGGTGACTGGCTGACGGTGAAGCGGCGCAGCGCCTGGACGATCGACGGCCACGCGCATCCAGCCGACACGCTGCTGGGGATCTCCGTGTCGCGCTTCCTCGCCGGCGAGCGGCGCTTCGCGCGGCTGTTCGAGCCCGGCGATCGGCGCGCGCTCCAGTATTTCTTCTGGAGCGGCGGCAAGCTCGTGCTTGCGATTCTCGACGAGCTGCGGCCGGTCTTCGAGCTGCACATGCCGGGTCGCGACGGCTGGACACGCGAGATCCTCGCCGACCTGCCGCGGATCGGCGTCGTCGATGTCGCGCGGCTCGATGTCGAGCCGGAGGAAGGCGCCGGCGAATTGGTGGTCACCGCGCAGGATCCGTTGACGCCGCCGACTCTGTCGCTGCGCGCGCCCGGCGGCGGACCGGAGATCCTCAAGCGCTCATCCCCGGTCTTCGACGCGAGCGGCCTGGTGGTCACGACGCATCAGGCCACGAGCAGCGACGGCGAGCGCATTCCCTACACGATGATCGGACCGGCCAGGCTGACCGGCGATGCGCCGGTGCATCTCACCGGCTATGGCGGATTCAATCTGCCGATGCGCGCGAGCTACAGCGCCGCGATCGGCAAGCTCTGGCTCGAGCGCGGCGGGACCAGCGTGATCGCGCATCTGCGCGGCGGCGGCGAGTTCGGGACGCGCTGGCACGAAGCGGGACGGCGCGAACGCAAGCCGCTGGCGCACGACGATTTCGCGGCCATCGCCGCCGATCTGGTGCGCCGCGGCGTGACCCGACCCGCGCGCATCGCCGCCGAGGGCGGCTCGAATGGCGGCATCCTCATCACCAACATGCTGGTGCGCTACCCCGAGCGCTTCGGCGCGCTGTTCTGCACCATCCCGCTGATCGACATGCGGCGCTATTCGAAGCTGCTCGCGGGCGCCAGCTGGGTCGCGGAATACGGCGATCCGGACAAGCCTGAGGATTGGGCGTTCCTGCAGCACTACTCGGCCTACCACCTCGCGCTACCCGGCAAATCCTATCCGCCGATCCTGATCGCGACCACGCGCCGCGACGATCGCGTGCATCCCGGCCATGCGCGCAAGATGGCGGCGAAGCTGCAGGCGCTCGGTCATCGCGCCTTCTTCTACGAGCCCGCCGCCGGCGGTCACGGCTACGGCAAGGATAATCGCGAACGCGCCGCCTTCACCGCGCTCGGCCTCACCTTTCTGCGCGAGACGATCGGCTGGACAGACTGAGTGGGTCGGCACAGTGCCGACGCCGCGGATCAGGCCGGAGTCCGGCGGGTCAGCGCCTGCTTCTCGGCCTCGGTATAGAAAGCATCGGCGTGGCAATCGCTCTTGCGCATGCCGAGCTCGACCAGTGCTTTCACGCAGCTCTCGACCATGATCGGCGGTCCGGCCAGATAGGCCTTGCAGCCATCGATCGTGGTGAGGTCCTGGCGCAGCGCCTCGACCAGGAACCCCGTGCGGCGTGACGTGCCGGGATCGGGCTGCGACAACACGGGGACGATGCGCAGATTGTCATGGCTGGCCGCCAGCGCCGCGAAGTCGCGCTCGAGATAGAGATCGCGCTCGGCGCGCACGCCGAAATAGAAGGTGATGGGCTGGCGCGCGCCGTGGGCCAGCGCCGTCTCGACGATCGACTTGATCGGCGCCAGGCCCGAGCCGCCAGCGAGCGCCAGGATCGGTCCGGTGTGTTTGCGCCGCCAATAGGACGTGCCCAGCGGCGCCTTGACGCGCACGGCATCACCCAGCTTGAGACGATCGCGCACGAAGGGCGTGACCGCACCGGTCTCGAGCAACCGGATATGGAACTCGAGAACCGGCTGATCGGGCCGGTTGGCCATCGAATAGTCGCGCGGTGGCAGCCCGGGGAATTCCAGGCTCGCATACTGGCCCGCCGAGAAGACCAGCGGGCTGCCCTCGACGATCTCCAGCCGGATGCGCTTGATGTCGTGCGTCATGTCGTCGAGCGCGGCGACGCGGCAATCGAGCACGCGCGACGGGTGCACCTCGAGCGCCTCGGCATCGAGCAGCGCGACTTCGCAATCCGACCACGGGATGGCGCGGCAACCCAGGATCAGCCCCTGCGCACGCTCGCCCTCCTCCAGCGCGAACCCCGAATAGGGCGCGAGTTCGACTTCGCCGGAGAGCAGCGCGGTCTTGCAGGCGCCGCAATTCCCCGATTGGCACCCGAACGGGAAGGCGAGCCCGCTGCGCAGCGCGGCATCGAGGATGGTCTCGCCCTGCTCGACATCGATCTCCGCATCCAATCCGCGGATCTGTACTCGGTACGTCATTGGTCTCGTCATGCTCCAGTGTCGGTGCTGCATCCCCGATAACGGGGCTCCACGGCTCCATCGTTTTCGCGCTACGGTTGCCGAGACTGGAGTGTGATGCAGGGGGCGGCGATGGACGGCCTTTATACGTTTCCCCCTGGTGCGCTCAAACCGAATTTGGACGCCGCAACGCCACGGCGCGATCAGGGTGGAAGGCGGCATGGATGATGCGACACGACAAGGCTCGCCGCCGGACGGAGGCGCGGTGAGCCTGCACGGCGCGGCGCCGAGGCTCTCCTCCCCATCGCCACGCGTGTTCGGCGAGGTCCTGCGCGCAAGCGCCCGGGCCGCGGGCACACGCATCGCACTGATCGATGGCGAGGAACGGACGAGCTACGGCGAGTTCGATGCACGTTGCGACCAGCTGGCGGCGGCGCTCGTCACGGCCGGTTTCGCGCACGGCGATCGCATCGCCGTGATGATGATGAACCGGCGCGAATACGCGCAGCTCTTCTTCGCCGCCGCCCGAGCGGGCGTGGTCCTCTGCCACCTCTCGACCCGGAGCACGCCGCACGACATCGCGTTTTGCCTGGGCAAGGTCGACGCGCGCGCGCTGTTCATCGAACAGGATCTGCTGGCGCAGTTCGACGTGGCACGCGATCTGGGCGCCAGCGGCGTGCGCGTGATCGTCATCGGCGGCGCGCGATGCGAACTTCGCGCCTTCATCGATCAGGGCGGCAAGGCGGCGCTGCCCGATCTGACGCCCGACGATCTGCTCGGCATCACCTTCACCGGCGGCACGACCGGCTCGCCCAAGGCGGTCGCGGTCACGCATGCCGCGCGCTGCGCCAACGTGATCGGCGGCATGAGCGATTTCAGGATCGGCGCGCGTGACGTCTGCGTCATCGCGACGCCGATGTTTCACACCGTCGGGCTCTATGTCTGGTTCGGCACGGTGATCGCCGTGGGCGCGAGCGCGCTGCTGCAGCCGAACTGGCAGGTCAGGCGCTTCCTCGATGCGGTCGAGCGGCATGGCGCGAGCGCGGCCCTGCTCGTGCCGACGCAGCTGGTCGATCTGCTGGGTACGGGCGGGTTCCTGCCCGCGCGACTCAGCGCCCTGCGCACGATCCATCATGCCGGCGCGCCGATGGCGGGCGCTGTGCTCGATCGGCTCGAATCCACACTGCCGTGGGTCCAGTTCATCGAGCATTACGGGCAGTCGGAGACCGGGCAGATCACGCTGCGCGCGCCGGAGTTCAATCACAGCAAGCGTGAATCGGTCGGACGTCCCGTCGCCGGAACCGAGGCGCGCATCGTCGATCGCGACGGCGCGCCGCTGCCGCCCGATGTCGTCGGGGAACTCGTGACGCGTGGGCCCCATCTGCTGCAGAGCTATTGGAACGATCCCGAGCAGACCGCGGCCGTGTTTCGCTACGGCGACGGCTGGCTCGCGACCGGCGATCTCGGCCGCTGCGACGGCGACGGGTTCATCACGCTCGTCGATCGCGCCAAGGACATGATCGTGTCGGGCGCGGAGAACATCTATCCGATCGAGCTCGAGAACGCGTTCTACCGCCATCCCGATGTGGTGGAGTGCGCCGTCTTCGGCATCCCCGACGACCTTTGGGGCGAGGTCCCGGCCGCCCATGTCGTGTTGCGGGCGGGCGCCACGGTCGACCGGCAAGAACTGGCCGCGCATGTCGAAAGCGTGATCGCTCGCTGGAAGCGCCCGCGCCTGATCGAGCTGGTCGCAACCCTGCCCAAGACCGCGATCGGGAAGATCCAGAAGAACCTCCTGCGCGAACCGTATTGGCGGCATCGCACGCGGCGGATCTGAGCCCCCGGGCAACCGCATCGGGCCGGCGTTTTCTTCTCCGCCACGCCAACGTCCTGTATGGTCGAGCCAGGAACAATCGATGTGAAACGCTGCCCCGACGCGTTCGGCCGAGCCAGGCTGGCATGCTGATCCTCCTGCTCGCTGGCATCGCAGCGAAGCTCGCGCTGGGTGTCGTCGGCGCCGCGCGCGGCAGGGCGGCCGCGCGACTGATCTACGGCCTGACAGCCACGCTCTGCGCCCTGGTGGGCGTGCTCGCCATCGCGACGCTGGCGACGGGTGGCGGCTGGCATCGCCTGAGCCTGCCGCTCGGCCTGCCCGGACTCGGCGCGAATTTCCGGCTCGATGCCCTCTCCGCCTGGTTCCTGCTCACCGCCGCGCTCGGCGGCGCGAGCGCGGCGATCTACGCGATCGGCTACGCCCCGCACCTCGCCGAACCGCAGCGCGCACTCCCGTTCTTCCCGATCTTCCTCGCCGCCATCGATCTTGTGCTGATCGCCGACGACGCCTTCGTGTTCCTGCTCGCGTGGGAAGCCATGGCGGTGGCGTCGTGGCTGCTCGTTCTCGTCAACCATCGCGACGCCGGCAACATCGCCGCCGCGCGATTCTATCTGGTGATGGCGATGGCGGGCACGGCCTGCCTGTTGCTCGCCTTCGGACTGCTCGGCGGCGCGGCGGGCGCCTACCATTTCGATGCGTGGCGGGGCCAGAAGCACGATGCGTGGCAGGCGGGAATCGTCGTCGTCCTCGTCCTGATCGGCGCGGGTTCGAAGGCGGGGCTGTTTCCGCTCCATGCCTGGCTGCCGCTCGCGCATCCCGCGGCACCGAGCCATGTCTCCGCGCTGATGAGCGGCGTGATGACGAAGGTGGCGATCTACGGGCTTCTGCGCATCCTGTTCGAGTTCGTCGGGCCGCTGGAGTGGGGGTGGGGCGCGATCGTGATGGG
>JANNTF010001083.1:0-5638 GCA_031403455.1 Alphaproteobacteria bacterium
CGTGCCGGTGGCCGAGGCGATCAGCGGCAGGATCATCCCCGTATAGCTGTTCAGCAGATTGACCTTCACGTCGAGACGCGCGCGCTCGCCGGTGAAGAGCCCGATCAATTCGCCCAGATAGAGCGTGTCGAACAGCCAGATCGCGGGCGCGACCGCGTTGGCGACGACTTCGAAGGTCGGCACGATGCGCACTTCCACCGGCAGCATCAGTGAAACGAAGATCAGCCAGAAAGTGAGCGTCTTGAAGCGGAAATCGAAATAGACGATCGCGAAAGCCGATAGCACCGAGATCACGATCTTTCCGACGGTGATGCCGATCGCGACGACTGCGCTGTTGAAGAGCTTGCGCCCCAGATCGGCCTTCGCCCAGGCCGTCGCGACATTGGTCGTGAAACGCTCGCCGGGAACGAGCGGCATCGGAAAGCTGTTCAGCTCCTCGACGCTCAGCGTGGAGCCGATGATCACGACGAACACCGGCAATCCGGTCAGCACGACCGCCAGCACGAGAATCGCGTGGCTTGCAAGATCGAGAATCGGCGTGCGCTCGATCATCGATGGCTCATGACGCGTAGTGGACGCGACGTTCGATCAGGCGGAACTGCACCAATGTCAGGACGATCACGAGCACCATGAGGATCGCCGACTGGGCGCCCGAGGCGCCGTAATCCAGACTGACGAAGCCGTCGCGGTAGGTCTTGTAGGCGAGGATCGTCGTTGCCGTGCCGGGCCCGCCCTTGGTCATAACGTGGACGATGCCGAACGTCTCGAAGAAGGCGTACACGACGTTCATCACCATCAGGAAGAACATCGTCGGCCCGAGCAGGGGAATCACGATGTCGCGGGTACGGCGCAGCACGCCGGCGCCGTCGATGGCGGCCTGCTCGATCAGGAGGCGCGGGATGGCCTGCAGCCCGGCGAGGAAGAAGATGAAATTGTAGCTGATCTGTTTCCAGATCGCGGCGACGACGACCAGCGCGAGCCCGTGACCGGGGTCGAGGTTGGGGCGCCATGCCAGGCCGAATCCCTTGATCAGCACGAACGCCACCAGCCCGATCCCGGGATCGAGCAGGAAGATCCACAGCAGGCCGACGATCGCGGGCGCGACCGCATAGGGCCAAAGCAGGAGCGAACGGTAGACGCCGCGGCCGCGCACCACGCGATCGACGAACAGAGCGAGCACGAGGCCGGCTGCGGTCGACAGAAACGCCACGAGCATGCTGAAGGTGGCGGTGACGCGTATCGACTCGTGGTATTCCGCGCTCTCGAACAGGCGCACGAAATTGTCGGCCCCGACATATTGCGCATTGCCGCCGAAGGCGTCCGTCATCATCACGGATTGATAGATCGCCTGTCCGGCCGGCCAGTAGAAGAACACGATCAGGATCAGCAACTGCGGCAGGAGCAGCAGGTAGGGCAGCGTGCGGCTGCGAAAGATGGCGGTTCCCATGACTCAACTCTCGATCGTCGCGGGCCCGGCATCGGGAGCGATGCCGGGCCCGCGTGGCGACCTCTTCTTCTAGAGCTTGCCGCGATTCTGCTGCTCGAAGCGGCGCAGGAGTTCGTTGGCGCGCCGTACCGCGTCATCCATCGCCTGAGACACGCTCTTCTGGCCAACGAGGGCACGTTCGACTTCCTCGGTGAAGACGACGCGCACCCCTTCATGATTGCCCAGCCGGATGGCCCGCGAGTTGGCGGTCGGCGCATTGAGCAGGAGCTGCCGGATCGCGATGCCCATCGCCGGCTTCTGCGTGTAGTAGCCGTCCTTCACGAGTTGCTCGTACGCCGATTTCGTCACGGGAACGTATCCCGTGCGCTGGTGGTTGTAGATCTGGATCTCCTTCTGCGCCAGGAAGCGGAAGAAGTCGCCGATACCCGCGTAGACGGCCGGAGCGTGTCCCTTGAGTGCGAAGAGCGCCGCGCCGCCGATCACCGTGTTGTTGGCCGGACGACCCTCTTCGTGGGGCAGGAACGTGGCGCTCCATTTGGGCTTCACATCGCGCTCGAACTGCGCGTGCAGGGCGGAGCTGTCGACGATGAAGGCGCAGCGACCCTGGCCGAAATCGACGCGGGGCCCGCCCGCCGATGCACCGGCAGCGGAGCCGTAGATCGCATAGCCATTGTCGATCCAGCGCTTGATCCGCTCCATGTGCTGAACGACGCTCGTCTTGTTGAACATCATTTCGATGTTCAACCCTTCGATGCCGTTCTGACCGCTGGCGTAGGGAATGTCGTTGCGCGCGCTGTAGTTCTCCACGTCGATCCACTGGCCGTGGGGCGAGAAGCCATGCAGCGCCAGGCCGCATTGCACGCCGCCCGCCTTCATCTTGGCGATCTGGGTCTCCATTTCCTGCCAGGTCTTGGGCGGTCCGCCGAGGCCGAATTTCTCGATGTAGTCGGCGTTGTAATAGAGGATCGGGGTCGAGCTGTTGAACGGCATGGCGATCAGCTTGCCCTTCGGGTCGGTGTAGACCAGGGCCACCGGTGGCACGAGGTCGTTGACATCGAAGGCGACCTTGTTGTTCGCCAGGATCTCATGCGCGGGCTCGACGACGCCCGAGAGCATCAGCGTGATGACGCTCGATTCGTTGCTCTGCAGAAGATGCGGATGCTCCTTGGCGCGATACGCCGCCGTCACCGCGTTGAAGCTCTCCTGGTAGCTGCCCTTGAAGATCGGCTTGAGGTCGTACTTGTCCTGGCTCGTGTTGTAGCGCTTGGCGACTTCCTCGATCCATTCGCCGAGCTGGCCGCTCATCGAGTGCCACCAGTTGATCGTCGTGCGTTGCGCGTGCGCCGGCGCCACCACGAGCATCAGGCCCAGTGCCGCCATCGCAACAACGCGAAGACCGCGTCTCGTCATCATGGACATCCTCAGCATGGACATCGTGTCCCTCCCCAGTTCCCGCGCCACACTCGGTGAGCATCGATCCGACGGGCGCTGAACGGATCGACGAAAACCAACGGCGCACCCGATCAGCGAACCGATTTCGCCCCTCGTGTTCTCAAGCCATTGACACGGAGGGACGCTAGCGGACATTTGTTATCTGAGAAACACCTATGTTCTCAACCACCGAGACGCCGCCGATGTCGCTGGACTCGAACGCCCGAACTCGCGATCTGCTGATCGGTCTCGACGCCGGCACGTCGGTCGTGAAGGCGGTGGCCTTCGATGTCGCCGGGCGTCAGATCGCCGTCGCGGCCGCACCCAATCAGGTGCGCAACGTCGCGGGCGGCGGCGTCGAGCAGGACATGATGGCGAGCTGGCGAGCGGCCGCGGCAGTGCTCGTGGATCTCGCCACGCGGGTCGACGATCTGCCGCGTCGTGTCCTCGCGCTGGCGGTCACCGCGCAGGGCGACGGCACGTGGCTGATCGACCGTGCCGGCGAACCGGTCGGGCCGGCGTGGCTCTGGCTCGACGGCAGGGCCGGCCGCATCGTCGAATCGCTTGGCCGCGATGGTACGGGCGAAGCGGTGTATCGACGAACGGGTACCGTGCTCAGCCCATCGCTGCAGAGCATGCAGCTGCTGGCGATGAAGCGGGATCAACCCGAGCGTCTGGCGCGCGCGGCGACGGCGTTCCATTGCAAGGACTGGCTCTACTTCAAGCTGTCAGGTGAGGTCGCCACCGATCCTTGCGAAGGCGTGAACACCTTCGGCGATGCGCACCGCCGCGGCTATGACGATGACGTGGTGGCGCGGCTTGGATTGACCGCGGAGCGACGGCTTCTCCCGCCGCTGCTCGATGGCAGCGCGCATCATGGCGTGCTCGGCATCGATGCCGCGCGCGCGACCGGTCTGCTTCAGGGCACACCCGTCGTGCTTGCACCCGTCGACTACCTCGCGACCGCCATTGGCGGTGGGGTGATCGGCGACGCGGACGATATCGGCTGTTCGGTACTGGGCAGCGCCGGCATGCATCTCATGCTGATCGCCGATCCAACGACGGCGACGGCGGGGGAGCCGTGCGGATACACGGTGCTGTTCCCACGCGCGGGTACCTGGCTGCGTATGGTTTCGAACATGGCGACGACGCTGAACATCGACTGGCTCGTCGGGTGCATCGCGGATTTTGTGCGGCAACTGGGCGTCGGGCCGGCGGAGCGGGCGCGGATCCTCGAGCTGCTCGATGCCGGCGCGGGCGACGCGCCACCCGGCCGCGCGCTCTATCACCCCTACATCTCCGACGCCGGGGAGCGCGGGCCGTTTGTCGATCCGCGCGCGCGTGCGCAGTTCAGCGGCCTCACCAGCCAGGTGCAGATGGCGGACCTCATGCGCGCGATCTACGAAGGGATCGCCTTCGCGGCGCGCGATTGCTACGGCGCGATGCCGCGTCCGCCGCGCGCGCTACGGCTCACCGGCGGCGCGTCGCGGAGCGCGACACTGCGTCGAATTCTCGCGGCGACGATCGGGTGTCCGGTGCGCCTGAGCTTGAGGGAAGAAGCCGGTGCGTTGGGCGCGGTCACGATGGCGGCGGTCTGCATGGGCGTCTTTGCGACCATCGATGCGGCATGCGCCGCGTGGGTCGAACCGCATCTCGCCGCGGCCGAGGCGCCGGATCCCGATCTCGTCGGCACCTATGACGCGTTGTTCGCGGCATATCGACTCGGTTACGAAAGCGCGCGGCCGGCGTGGTCCGCTTTGCACGGCATACGGGGGAAGTGATGGCGAAACTCAAGCATCTCGACGAGCGGCGCGCGATCATCGCGGCATGTCGCGACATGAACCGACTGGGGATCAATCAGGGCACGTCGGGCAACATCAGCGTGCGCATCGATGGCGGGTTTCTGATGACGCCGACCGGCGTCCATTATGACGCGTTGAAGCCGGATCTGATCGTGGCCATGACGGGGGATGGACGGTTCAGCGGTGACGTCCTGCCGTCGAGCGAGTGGCGATTCCATCGCGACATCCTGGCCAATCGACCGGATGCGAAGGCGGTCGTGCACTGCCACGCGATGTTCGCCACGACACTGGCGGTCCTGCACAAGGAGATCCCGGCGATCCACTACATGATCGCCGCGGCGGGCGGACCGAACATCCGCTGCGCGCCCTATGCGACCTACGGCACGCAGGAATTGTCGGCGCTCGCGCTCGCCGCCCTCCAGGGTCGCACGGCGTGCCTGCTCGCCAATCACGGCATGATCGCGGTCGGGCCGACCCTCGCTCGGGCGATGTGGCTCTCGGTCGAGGTCGAGACGCTGGCGGCGCAATACTGGCGCGCACTGCAGATCGGCAAACCGAAACTGCTCACCGCCAAGGAGATCGCGACGGTGATCGCCAAATTCGGCAGCTATGGCCAGCAGCCCAAGATGAAAGCGAAGCCGCGGCCGTGACGTCGTCGTCGCCCAGCGTGGGTACGCATGATCGGGAGATCACCTGCGATCTGCTGATCATCGGCGCGGGGATCAACGGCGCGGGGATCGCGCGCGACGCGGCCGGGCGCGGCCTGTCGGTCGTGATTTGCGACAAGGGCGATCTCGGTGGTGCGACGTCATCGGCCAGCGGCAAGCTGATCCATGGCGGCTTGCGCTATCTCGAGTATCGCGAATTTCGGCTGGTCCGCGAGGCGCTGTCGGAGCGAGAGGTGCTGCTCGGCATCGCACCGCACATCATGAGTCCGATGCGCTTCGTGCTGCCGCAC
>JANNTF010001084.1:0-2946 GCA_031403455.1 Alphaproteobacteria bacterium
ACGATCTGGGAGGGCCGCGCCGGTCGCGAGCTGCCGCCGCATTCGATCTCCAACACGCTCGAAGCGATCTATATCCGCCCGCAAGGCGATCGGCGCTATGTGGTCGGGCGCGGCTTCCCCAAGGACTACGAGGAGGTCGACGAGGACAACTACAAGGAAACGCCGGACGATAGCTTCATCGCGGAGGTGCAGACGCGTCTGGAACACCGCATCCCGACGCTGCAGGGCGCGAAGCTGATCCACGCCTACACCGCGCTCTACGACGTGACGCCCGACTGGTACCCCTTCGTCGGGCCGCGCGACGACGTGAAGGCCTATGTCGATTTCAGCGGCGGCAGCGGCCACGGCTTCAAGATCGCGCCGGGCATCGCCGAGGAACTCGCCGCCTGGCTGGTGACCGGCAGGGTCGCCGAGGATTTCAAGCAGCTCTCCTACGACCGCATCGCGCAGGACAGGCTGTTCGTGCAGTCCTACGGCGGCAATCGCGGCTGATCCAACTCGCTGCTGGAGGGTTGATCAGGCGATTGTCACGCATCTGAGATGCGTGAAAATTCTTGACTCGATACGGCCATCGGGAATTATTGCGCATCTGAAATGCGGGGTAATTCCATGGGCCTGCACCTCGTGGGGGAAACGATCGATGCCAAGCAGGCCCATCTTCGGGCCCAAGCGGGCGAGCTCATTCAGCTCGTGCGGGGCGTCTACTCGAGCCAGGCAGGGGATATCGAGGCGACCATTTTGGGCCACGCCGTCCGGATCGCCCGCTACCTCTACCCGACGGCCTATCTGTCGTCCGCATCCTCCGTGTTGCTCGGGCCGACGCGGGATGGCCGTCTCTTCATCAGTGGACGACGCAACCAGCGTACCCGACTTCGGATCCTGGAGATCATCCAAAACGAGGCGCCCCGGCATCCATCCATTGCGCCCGCCGTGGTAGGCGACGATCTCGGGGAAGTTCGGGTCAACGTCTCTTCGCCGCGGCAACGATTTCTCGAGGCGTTCAGAATGCGCAGCGAGCATGCGAGCGCCATCACTGAGCCGATGCGCAGCGAGATGGCGACGCGCCTCATCGCGGAATACGGATCCTCCGAAGCGGCGACTGACGCGGTGTGGGCGCTTGCCCGTGAGAACGAGTGGTCACGCGAAGCCGAAGCGGCGGCGCGATATCTGACTGCACGGCCAGGCGCGGAGACGAGTCCGGTCAACAAGGCCGCCTTGGATTTGCTCGTGGCTTGGCATGGCGAGCCGCTCGGGCAACTGATCCATGACGGGTTCGAATGGCGCTGGAAGCCGGCCAAGAAAGGAATGCTTGTGCTCATCCGCCAGACCGCGCCGGGCAAGCTCCCGGCCTTCATCGAATCGCTGCTGCCCGAGGGTTGGCTCGCCAAGATCCTCGACCACCGCGACGCGCGCGATGCGCTCCGGCGCGGCAAGCGTTACATGTCGAACATCGCGGTCGTCGAGAGTCGCGCCGAACTCGACGCTCTTCCATCCGACGTCCTTCAGGCGGAACTCAGTACCTATCTCGAGGGCGGTCGCTTCACGGGTCGCTATGCCGGTCTTGCGCGCGGCGAGATCGAGGACGGCTTCGAGCAGAAATTGGCGCGTCTTTTCGCACGCGCTGCAACTCCCCGGCTCTCCGGCGTCCAGCTCAAGGCTCCGATGTGCCTCACGCGCGACGGTGAACTCGTCCCGGCCCTCGACCGACCCTTCACGCATATTCTCAAGCCTGGCGGCACTGCGGGATTCGAGACGCTGGCGCTCGTCGAATTTCTTTGCCTCGAACTCGGTCGCGCCGCCGGCTTCGAGGTTCCGACTGCCGCGCTCGTCGGCATGCCCGACGGCATGCTGCCGGCGCTCGTCGTCGAGCGCTTCGACATCCGACGAGGACCGGACGATCGGCGCAAGCTGGCCCTGGAAGATTTCTGCTCGGTTCTCGATCTGCCGACCGCCGCGAAGTACGACGGCACGATCGAGCGAGCGGCCCGGGGCTTGAGGCCGCTCACGACGGACCCGGCTGCCGATGTCGATCTTCTGTTTCGGCGCGCGCTGTTCGCTTGGCTGACCGCCGACGGCGACATGCATCTGAAGAATCTCGCGCTGCTGAAGATCGCGTTGGTTGGCTCCCGGCGCTTTGACGCGGTGCGTCTCGCGCCTCTCTACGATTCGGTCACGACCCGCGCCTTCCCGGGGTTCATCGGCGACCGGATGGCGCTGAAACTCAACGGCAAGGACGACGGGCTGGCTCGACGGGACTTCCTGGCACTGGCGCGGACGATCGACCTCCCCGTTGTTCGCGCCGAGGCGGCAATTGCGGCGGTCGTCTCGCGCATCAAGGAATCCGTGCCGTCCCTGACGCTGCCCGACTTTGCCAGAGACACGGCGTCCGCCGTGGCGGCGGAAGACAAGGTGAAGGCGATCGTGCTCGAGCGCGTGGCAGCTTTCACCTGAGTAGCCTTGCCAGGGCGAGTGGCGCGCACTCATGGTGGCGCCATGACATCGCGATCACCCCGGCGCGCGGCGCGCGCCATGCACCGGCTCACGCTGTGCGAGAACATGCGCGCCGTGCCGTATATCCCGTTCTACCTCGCGCTCGCCGGGGATTTCTGGCGCAGCGAGGGGCTGGAGGTGCGGCATGTCGTCTCGCCGAGCACGCCGCGCACCGCGACCAAGCTGCTCGACGGCAGCGTGGACGTCTCCTGGGGCGGACCGATGCGGGTGATGACGCATCACGATGCCGATCGCGAGTGTCCGCTCGTGTGCTTCGCGCAAGTGGTGGCGCGCGATCCCTTCCTGCTCGTCGGCCGCACGCGCAAGCCGAGATTCCGCTTCCAAGACCTGCGCGGCCTGCGTGTCGCGCCGGCCGGCGACGTGCCGACGCCGTGGATGACGTTCCAGGACGATCTGCAGCGCGCCGGCCTCGATCCCGTTGCGATCGCCGGCGCC
>JANNTF010001085.1:0-1221 GCA_031403455.1 Alphaproteobacteria bacterium
CGCGCACGATGGCGCCGATCACGATGCCGTCCGGAAGCCGAGCCTCGCCGAGCGGCTTCTTCACCAGCGCCGAGGTGTCGAGCGCCTCCGCCTCGACGATTTCGCCCCCGCCATCACGCAACGCGTGAACCGTACGGATCCGGCCGCGTCGCACATGCTGCAGGATGGTCGAGACGGTGATGGCGTTGGGCGAGACGACGGCGTCGATGCCGAGTGACGGTGCGAGGCCGGCGAAGCTGCGCGTGCTCACCAACGTCACCGAACGCTGCGCGCCGCCGCGCTTGGCGAGCAGCGAGCCGAGGATGTTGGTCTGGTCGTCGTTCGTCACGGCCACCACGGCCTCGCAGCTCGCGATGCCGGCCTCCTCGAGGAGATCGGGATCGAGCGCATCGCCGTGCAATACCGTCGCATGAGCCACGGCATCGGCAACGAACTCGGCACGCAGCTTATCGCTCTCGATCAGCTTGATCTTCATGTCCGGCGCCTCTCGCTCGAGCTGCTGGACCACCGCCAATCCGATATTGCCGCCGCCGAGCACCACGATGCGACGATGCGGGCTCTCGTTGTGGCCAAAGGCCGCCAACGCGCGCGCGACGTGGCGGGTGTCGGCCACGAAGTAGACGTCGTCACCGGTCAGCATCTGATCGTCGGGACTGGGAATGAACGTCCGGCCCTGGCGCAGGATGGCGACCACCTCGATCGACAGTTCCGGAAACAGGCTGGTGAGCTGACGCAACGGCGTGTTCACGACCGGACAAGCCGGATCGCATCGCACGCCGACCAGGCGAACCTTGTCGCGCGCGAGCGGAATCATATCGAAGGCGCCCGGAACGAGGATGCGACGGGCCACCGCCCGGGCGACTTCCATCTCCGGGGAGATCACGACATCGATCGCGATGTGACCACTCGAGAACAGATCGGCATAGACCGGGGCGAGGTAGTTCTGCGCCCGGATACGCGCGATGCGCTTGGGAATCGAGAACATCGCCTGCCCGACCTCGCAGGCGACGATGTTCACCTCGTCGCTGGCGGTCGCCGCGATCAGCAGATCGGCGTTGCGTGCGCCGGCGCGCTCCATGACGTCCGGATAGGACGCATACCCGACGACGCCATTGACGTCCGTCCCCGAGACGAGCCGTTCGATGAGCGCCGCGTCACGGTCGATGACGGTGACCTCGTTGCCTTCGGCCGCGAGGACGCGTGCGATGTGGCGACCCACCC
>JANNTF010001086.1:0-7849 GCA_031403455.1 Alphaproteobacteria bacterium
GGCGTTGTTCTTCTCCGACCAATCCTTGTCCATGATGAACACGGAGGTCAGCTTGTCCGGCAGGATCGGGTCGGGGATCCTGGTCACGATGTCGACGGTGTAATCGTCGACTTTCACGGCATCGGCGACGGTGTCGACATAGATGCCGTAATTGGATGTCGGTGCCAGAGCGCGTTTGATCGAGAACACCACGTCGTCGGCGGTGAAATCGGCGCCGTCATGAAACTTCACTCCACGACGCAGCTGAAAGCGCCAGCGCGTGGACCCTTCCTGCTGCCAGGATGTGGCCAGACCGGGAATCTTCTCGAGCTTCTTGCCGCGCAGGATCAGCGGCTCGTAGATCTGCCGCAGGACCAGCGTCACCTGACCGGCATTCTGGGAATGCGGGTCCATCGTGTTGGCATCGCCCGACACCGCGAAGCGGAACGGCTTCGCATCGGCTGCCAGCGGCAGACCAGCCGCCAGAGAGAGGATCAGCCCAGCCGCAGCTGCACGTAGATCGAAAACCATGAGACCTCCTTGAGAATATCCAGCGACTTTTCAGCATACCTCTCCGGGCAGCCGCGGGTGACAGAGGACGTAGCGGGTCCAATCGACCGAAGTCAACGGACCGCTCGCGCCCCTCGACACCTCCCGATCTGGACACCGCAGGGGTGGCTACGCGCCGCCGGGCTCGTCTATGATCTTCGTCCCATTCCAGGAGATGACCCATGACGGTGCGCCCAAACTCCCTCCAGGCTCGCGACGTCGCGAGCTTCTTGCATCCTTATACAAATCTTAAGGTGCACGAGACGGCCGGCCCGATGGTCATCAAGAAGGGGCGTGGCATCTACGTCTACGACGACGACGGCAAGGAATACATCGAGGGCCTCGCGAGCCTCTGGTACGCGTCGCTCGGCTTCGACGAGGAGCGCCTGATCGAGGCGGCGACCCGTCAGCTGCGGGAACTGCCGACCTACCACGTGTTCGCCCATAAATCGCACGAGCCGGGCATCGAGTTGGCCGAGCGGCTGCTGGCGATTGCGCCGGTGCCGATGTCGAAAGTCTTCTTCGCCAGCTCCGGTTCGGAGGCCAACGACACGGCGATCAAGATCATCTGGTACTACCACAACGCCATCGGCAAGCCGAAGAAGAAGAAGATCATCGCGCGCATCCGCGGCTATCACGGCGTCTCCGTGGCGACCGCGAGCCTGACCGGATTGCCGGCCAATCATCGCGACTTCGATCTGCCGATCGCGAACATCCTGCACACGAGCTGCCCGAGCCACTTCAACTTCGGCAAGCCGGGCGAGAGCGAGGAGCAGTTCGCGCAGCGCTGCGCCGACGAGCTCGAGGAGCTCATCCAGCGCGAGGGCCCGGACACCATCGCGGGGTTCTTCGCCGAGCCGATCATGGGCGCCGGCGGCGTCATCATCCCGCCGCGCGGCTATTTCGAGAAGATCCAGCCGATCCTGCGCAAGCACGACATCCTGTTCGTGGCCGACGAGGTGATCTGCGGCTTCGGCCGGACCGGCAACATGTGGGGCAGCCAGACCTTCGATCTGAAGCCCGACATGGTGTCGATGGCGAAGGCGCTGACCTCCGGCTACATCCCGCTCTCGGCGCTGATGATCAACGAGAAGATCTACCGCGGCCTGGTCACGCAGTCGGAGAAGATCGGCATCTTCGGCCATGGCAACACCTACGCGGCCCATCCGGTCGCCGCGGCCGTCGGGATCGAGACGCTGAAGATCTACGAGGAGCGCGACATCGTCAGCCAGGTCCGCCGCGTCGGCGACCGCATGCAGGCGACCTTGCGCACGCTCGCCGATCACCCGCTGGTCGGCGAGGTACAGGGCGTCGGACTCATCGCCGGCATCCAGCTCGTTCCGTCGAAGGCGGTGCGGGAAAGCTTCGACCCGAAGCAGGCCGTCGCGCCCTTCATGGCCAAGCGCGCCGAGGCGCATGGGCTGATCTGCCGCGGATTGTTCGGCGATCGCGTCGCGCTCTGCCCGCCGCTGGTGATCACCGAGGCGCAGGTCGACGAGATGCTGCGTCGCTTCCGCGCCGCGCTCGACGACACCTACGCGATGGTGCAGGAAAAGGGTCTGCTGAAGGCGGCGTGACCCGCCCCGCCGGCCTGCGCATGCCGCATTTCAAGGATCAGTCGCTGATCCCGCAGGAGGCCGTGCGGCTATGCGCCCTCGGCCTCCTGGCGGAACACGACCGTCCATTCGGCGAACTCGCGGTCGAAGTGCGCCGCTTCGTGTCGCGCATGCTCGGTCCGTCGCTCGACGTGCTCGGCACGCCGATCGAGGCGCTGCGCTACCAGGGACTGATCGAGGGGTTGGGGCCGCGCGCGACGCCGGGCCAGAGCCTGACGGGCGAGACGATCGTGCGGCTGACGCCAGCCGGCCGCGTCGTCCTGGACGAATTGATGACCAGCCGGATCCGCGGCCCGATGACGGATCTCACGAAGCTGGTCGTCGCACTCAAACTGCGGTTCCTGTCACTCCTGGCCCCGGCCGCCCAGCGCGCGCAGATCGAGCAGCTCATCGCCGCGAGCGAGCAGGAAGTCGCGCGGCTCAAGGATCTCCACACGCAGCACGACAAGGCTGGCGATCTGCTCGGCGACTGGCTGGCGCAGGACATCTCCCAGGCGCAGGCGCGCATCGAGTGGTATCGCGCGCATCTCGACGCGCAGTGATCCGCACCGTGCCGCGGCTCACAGCAGGTGCTGGCCGCCGGTGATGAAGATCTCGCTGCCGGTCACATAGCTGAAATCGTCGTCGCAGAGCTGGAAGATCACGCCCGCCACTTCGGCCGTCGTACCCATGCGATGCATCGGGATGCGCGTGATCAACGGCTCATACTCGGCGGAGATCATCTCCGTTTCGATCTCGCCCGGCGCGACGGCGTTGACGCGGATGCCCAGCGGCGCGAGCTCCGCCGCCATCTCGCGGGTGAGCGCCGACAGCGCCGCCTTCGACGTGGAGTAGGCCGAGCCCGCGAAGGGATGCACGGCATGGCCCGCGATCGACGTGACGTTGACGATCGCGCCCTTGTTCCGGGCGAGCGCCTCGGCGAAGCCCCGCGCCAGCGCGATCGGCGCGTAGAAATTCAGTTCGAAGACGCTGTGCCAGCCCTCGAGCGCGCCGTGCAGGATCCCCAGACGTTCGTTGTAGTCGGTTTTCGGGCTGACGCCGGCATTGTTCACGAGCGCGTGGATCGGCGCGCCGGCGAGATGGTCGAGAACCGCGCCGACGAAGCGCGCGCGATCTTCCGGCAGCGCCAGATCCACGGTGACGTGATGGCTCCATTGGGGAATGCGCCCGCATTCCGGCGGCGGCGCGTCGCGGCTCGCCGTGATGATGCGCCAGCCGGCGCGCATGAAGCGCTTCACCGTCGCATGCCCGATGCCGCGCGAGGCACCGGTGAGGACGAGCGTTCGCATCTCGGTCATGATCAGCCTGGGTCGTGGAGAGACGCGCACGCTAACCGGTTCCCCATCGCGCGCTCAACCTCTACCGCAGAGGCGCGACGCCGCCGTCGCGTTGGGCGTGCCGGTTCGCCACCTACCGAGCCGAGCCGGCCACGATACGAATTACATGAGCCGCATGGCGCCGAGCGCTAAACCGGCCGCTCAACCCGTGACGGCGACGACTTTGAACGGACGGGTCACGCCGTCATGCTCGGTGATCGATACGTACTCGCCGGGCACGAAGACATGACGATCGAACTTGAAGATCGGCTCGTCGTCGTCCGGCCCCGGTGCGTACGAGAACACCCAGCGCCCACCACGGGTGTGCAAAAGATTGCCGTTCTCGTCGGACTGACCGAGCCAGAAACGACGAACGACGCATTTCGCGCGCTGCGCGCGCCAATGCGTGGAGTCGAGCTTGCCGCCGTCGTCGAGCGGCGCGATGAAGTCGTAGCCGCAATCCGGACTCCCCTGCGGGAACTCGGTTGTGCGTGCGAGTTCCAATCTGACATTCCTCAAGCTTGCCATTGCAGGGGTCCTCAATGGCCCATCAGGACGGGAATGGTCGCGTGGCGGATGACATGCGCGGTGACGCCGCCGAAGATCATCTGCCGGAGCCGGTTATGCGTGTAGCCGCCCATGATCAGGAGCGCGGCATTCACCGCTTCGCATTCGGCCACGATCGCCTGCGCCGCGGGACGGCCCTTGCCCGTCGCGAGACGCACATGTGCGCCGATGCGATGCCAGGCGAGATACCGCACCACGGCCTCGGCATCCGGGGTGTTCGCCGATTCCTCAACCGCCACGACATGCACGCTGCGCGCCGTCGAGAGGAACGGCATGCCCGCCGCGACCGCGCGCGACGATTCCGCGCTGCCGTTCCAGGCGATCACGACAGCGCCGCTCTCGTTCACGGCGTAATTCGACGGCGCCATCATGACCGGTCGACCGGTATCGAGCAGCGCGGCCTCGAACGCCAGCATGGCGGCGACGCTGCCGCTCTCGCCGGGCTCGGAGACGATGGTCAGATCGTTGATCCGGCCCAGCCGCGCGATCCACTTGTCCTCGGCGCCGGACTCGATGCGCAGCGCGCAAGACGGCATCTCGACGATTCCCGGGGCCGGCGCGAGCGTCAGCCCGGAGGTCTTCTGCCATTCCTCGAAACTCGTCTTGGCACGACCCGAGCGCGAATCCGCTTCGCGTTCGGCGCTCACCATCACCTGGTCGATCAGCGCCGGCGATGCGCCCTCGCCGAGATAGGGCATGGTTTCGCGCGGATCGGCTTTGGCATGCAGGACATCGACATGGGCGGAGAAGCGTTTCGCGATGCGCGCCGCGAGCGCGAGCGTCGGACCGTCGCTGTCGACTCCGCCGATCGGTGCCAGAATGGATTTGAATGCCATCGGATCCTCCTGTTTGAAAACCAGTCACTGTGGCGTCGACACCGGGACAAGTTTCGCACGATCGGCAGCGCGTCCCAACCGGACTTTGTCAGCAGATGGCCATTCTTGTCCGCGCCAACACCTGCGACGGCTCGCCGCGGGCATCCACCACGTGCCACCCTGGCGGCGGCGCAACGGCGGCGCCGAGCTGCATCGCCAGCACCGCCGGCGTGGCATCCGACGCGTCGTCACGACGCGCGTCGATCCGCCGCGCGGCCGTGTCGCGATCCGGGTCCAGCCAGATGCCGTCGCAGCGCACGCCCGCCGCCGCCGCGACCGCGGCGATGGCGTCGCACTCGCTGGGCCGCAAGAAGACTGCATCGACGACGACCGTCCGGCCCGCCGCCAGGATCGCGGCCGCGCGCGCGTAGAGCGTCGCATAGACCTCGGCGGACCGTGCCGGCGTGTAATGCGACGCCGGCAGCGCGGCGGTCGGCGCCACGCCGGCCAGTTCCTTGCGCACGACATCGCTGCGCAAGATCACGGCGCCCGGGGATCCTCCGAGCTCCGGCGCGAGGCCGCGCGCCACCGTGGTCTTGCCCGACCCCGATACGCCGGCGACCACGACCAGACGTGGCGTCCCGGGCGACAGCAGCGTCGCCGCCATCGCGAGATGGCGCTGCGCATCGGCGCGCATCGCCGCGCGGCGCGGCGCGTCGCTCTGCGCCAGCGCGGCGGCGGCGCGCGTATGGGCGCGGATCACGGCGCGCAGCGCAAGGAGCAAGGGCAACGCCGCGAGCCCCGACGTTTCGGGAGTCGATTCGAGATACGCGTTGAGCGCGGCATTGGCATGGGCGCGCGACACCCGCGCCTCCAGATCCATGAGCAGGAACGCCAGATCGAACAAGGTATCGACCGTTGCGATCTCGTCGTTGAATTCGATCGCGTCGAACAGCGTCGGTTCGCCGTCGACCAGACAGACATTCCCGAGATGCAGGTCGCCGTGACAGCGCCGCACGGCGCCCTCGCGGCGTCGGCGATCGAGCAGCGGCGCCACGATCGCTAGGGCGGCGCGGCACCCGCGATCGATGTCGGCCGCGGGCTCGCCGGCGAGAATCGCCGACTGGCGCGCGACTTCGTGCCGGTTCTCGTCGATCACCATCGCTATGCCGGCGGCGCCACCGAACCCGGGCACAGCGGGCTCCTCGCGGTGGAAACGCGCGACCACCGTGGCGAGGCGACGCACGAGGCCGAGATCGAGACGGCCGGCGGCCGCGAGGCGATCGAACTGCGTGTCGTCCTCGAAGCGCCGCATCACCACGACCCAATCGACGGCATGAGCGGCCTGGGCGTCGTCGCCGGCGACGAAGACGAGACGCCCGTCTCGCCGCGCGATGGCGCGCACTTCCTGATAGATCTGCGGCGCCGTGCGTCGATTCAGACGCAGCTCGGCGAAGCACGCGGCCCGTCGCAGCGCGACCGTTGAAAAATCCATGTAGGAAAACGCAACCGCCCGCTTCAACTTGAACGCCTGGGTCGGCGTGAGCACTACGACGGCGCCGTGGGTGTCGATCCGCTCGATCGCCACGCCGCCATGCGTGGCGGGGTCGATGAGAAAGGCGATGACCTCGCGCTGCGCGTCGCTCATGTCCTGGCGGCGAGGCGATGCGGCTCGATCACCCCGGCCGGATCCTCGTGGATCATCACCTCGGCATGCGGGAAGACCGCGAGGATCTCGTGCTCGACCTTGTCGGCGATCTCGTGCGCATGCGCGAGCGACATGGCGCCATCGAGCTCGAGATGCATCTGGATGAAGATCCGGGTGCCCGTCGAGCGGGTGCGCAGCTCGTGCACGTCGCGTACTTCCGGATGCGCGGTCGCGAGCGCGACGATACGCGCACGATCGGCCTCGGGCAGCTCGCGATCCATCAGCAGATCGAGGGATTGGCGGATGATCCGCGAGGCGCCCCAGAGAATCCAGATCGAGATCAGCGCGCCGAACAACGGATCGAGCAGCGGCAATTTGAGCCATTGCCCGAGCACGATCGCGGCAATGACCGCGCCATTGAGCAGGACGTCGCTGCCGTAATGCAGCGAATCGGCGGAGATCGCCACCGAGTGGGTCCGCGCCACCACCCGCTTCTGGAACACCACCAACAGCATCGACAGCACGATCGCCAGGATCGACACGGCGATGCCGATCTCCGGTTGCTGCACGGTTTGCGGCGCGCCGAGACGATGGATCGCTTCCATCAGCAGGATCAGCGCCGAACCGCAGATGAACGCGGATTGCGCGAGCCCGGCGAGCGGCTCGGCCTTGCCATGGCCGAAGCGATGCTCGTCATCGGCCGGCGTCAACGCATGACGGATCGCGAAGAGATTGATCAGCGAGGCGGCGGCATCGAGCAGCGAGTCGAGCAAGCTCGACAGGACGGCGACGGAATCGGTCATCAGCCACGCCGCGATCTTGGCGACGATCAGCGTGGAGGCGACGGCCACGGACGCGCCGGCCGCCAGCCGCATCAACCGTGCATTGGCGGCCGCGTCATACGTCGCCCGAGTGTCGGGTGAAGCGCGCTTCACCTGGCACTCATGGAAAGAGCCGTTCCGTCTGCCAGCCATCCCCGGCGCGCCGATAGACGACGCGGTCGTGCAAACGAAACGCGCGGTCCTGCCAGAACTCGAAGCGCGCGGGGCGCAGACGGAACCCCGACCAATGCTCCGGCCGCGGCACCCGTCCGATCGCGAATTTCGCCGTGAACTCGGCCACGCGGCGCTCCAGCTCGAGCCGCGCCGTCATCGGCCGCGACTGGCGCGATGCCCAGGCGCCGATCCGGCTGGTCCGCGCGCGCGACTCGAAATACGCATCCGCCTCGGCATCGGTCACCGGCTCGACCGGTCCCTCGATCCGGATCTGTCGATGCAGGGACTTCCAGTGAAACAGCAGGGCCGCGTGCGGGTTGCTCGCGAGTTCGCCACCCTTGCGGCTCTCGAGATTCGTGTAGAA
>JANNTF010001087.1:0-8132 GCA_031403455.1 Alphaproteobacteria bacterium
CTGATTGATGAAAATCACCAAGCAACCCGAACGAGAAATCGACCCCGTTAGCTTTCGCAATGCCTGACTCATCAAGCGCGCATGGAGCCCGACATGGCTGTCGCCCATCTCGCCCTCAAGTTCGGCGCGCGGCACGAGAGCCGCGACGGAATCGACGACCAGCACATCGATCGCGCCCGAGCGAACGAGTGTATCGACGATCTCCAGCGCCTGCTCGCCGCCATCCGGCTGAGAAATCAGCAATTCATCGACATTCACGCCAAGCTTTTTGGCATAGGTCGGATCAAGCGCATGCTCCGCGTCGATGAACGCGCAAGCACCGCCTTTCTTCTGGGCCTCGGCGATCGCATGCAACGCCAGCGTCGTCTTGCCCGAGCTTTCCGGACCATAGATCTCCACCACTCGACCACGCGGAAGACCGCCAATACCGAGAGCGATATCGAGCGACAGAGACCCAGTCGGCACGACCTCGGCTACGTCGGCGGCCTCGCGCTGCCCCAGTCGCATGATCGAGCCCTTGCCAAAGGCACGCTCTATCTGACCCAACGCCGCATCGAGCGCCTTGCTTCGTTCGGCTTGGCCGCGTTCCGAATTCCGATCCATCGAGTCCTTCTCACTGTTCTCGCGGGAAACACTCCGCAACTGCGCGACGCTCATTGCCATCACTCCTTCTCTCTATCAGCCCTTCGGAGATTCGCGAACCGCGCGCCCGGCTTGCAACCGAACCGCATCCTCGATTCGACCCATCCATAAGGACCTGTTTTGTTCCGAGTTCCACAAACAGGCCGTCGACAAATCGAATGATCACACTGTACATGTTTTGTTCTCATGCGCAAGCAGATCGATGGCGTACGCCCGAACCCGCGAGCCCCTCGCCAATCGACGGCGGCTGCGCCGGCAAGGGAGCATTAATCACAAGCCCCTAGGCTGAGTTGCAGTGCGCGTCCCGGGCAGGCCCGAATGGCGGCAGCGCTCCGAAGGACATCGAAATGTGGCGCGCAGCAGCATGACGATCCGTACGCATCCAGGCCGCGGCGGAGTCGGCCCTTGAGCTCGGATCTGCACCGCTTCATGGCCTTTGCGTTCGCCGGCGCCGATCTGCTCCTCGAACTGGATCCGGCGCGCAACATTGCGTTTGCACTGGGCGCCACCAGCGGCCTCGCTGCCGCAACTGAAACTGAAATGCGCGGACGCCCCTGGCAAGACCTCATCGCCGCGGAAGACCACGGCTTACTCGCCAGTCTGCTCGACTCACTGCAGCCATCGAGCCGCTGCGGGCCGGTGCTCGTACGGCTCGCACTCACACGCGCGAACGGCAAGCCCCAAGACGCCCTGTTCAGCGCATGCCGCCTGCCGATCAGCGACGATCGCATCGCCTGCACGCTCAGCCATGTCTCTCTGGCTGCGGCGCCGCACGCCGCCGCCAAGCGTCGGGATCCGGACACGCAGCTTCTGGATGCCACCGCCTTCAGCGATGTCGCGGCGACGCTGGTCGAATCCGCGCGCGCCTTCGACAAGCCGCTTGAGCTCACCTTCCTGGATCTCCCGGGACTTTCCGAACTGAAGAAAACACTACCGACCGAGCAGGCCCACGCGCTCATCGGTCAAATCGGTTCGCTGCTCCGTGCATCCTCGATCGACGGCACGACCGCGACGCGTATCAGCGAGGAGCGCTTCGGCGTTGTCCATGATCCGGCGAAGCCGGCGGTTGATCTCGTCGAGCGCATCGCGGCGGCCACTACGACTGCAAGTGTCGATGGCATCCCGCTCGCGGTCCGCCACACAACGCTGGACATCGCCTCGGTCGATATCCCACTCGACGGCACCGTGCGCGCTATCCGCTACGTCGTCGACCAGGTGACACGGACCGGCCTGACGGACGGTACGCCAGACTCGCTCGGCGCCGTATTCGAGGACATGGTGGCCTCGACTCTGGAGCGGGTGCGCAACTTCTCCCGGGCCGTCCGCGACTCCCAGTTCTCGTTGATGTACCAGCCGATCGTCAGCCTAGCGACCGGCCGGTTCCATCATTTCGAAGTGCTGACGCGATTCAAGCCCGACGAAAGCCCGCTCGAGACGATTCAGTTCGCGGAAGAGATCGGGATCATCGAGCAGCTCGATCTCGCGGTCACGACCCGAGCGCTCGACGCGCTGCGACGACCGACAGTCGATCGCCGCGTCACCTTCGCGATCAATGTCTCCGGCCGCTCCATCGAGAACGGCGTTTTCGTCAAATGCATGCTCGAACTCCTCGATGAGAACAAGGGACTCTCGAGCCGCTTGATGCTGGAGATCACCGAGAGCGCGCGCCTCAAGGATCTGGCCGTCGTCAACCGGATCCTGCAGGACATTCGCAGCCGCGGGTTCCAGGTATGTCTCGACGATTTCGGCGCCGGCGCCGCGAGCTTCCAATACCTGCAGGCGCTCGCCGTCGACTTCGTGAAGATCGACGGCGGCTACGTGAAACGGCTCGCCGACTCGCCCAAGGATGAGGCGATGGTCCGCGGCCTCGTGCGGCTATGCGATGAACTCAAGATCGCCACGATCGCCGAAGCGGTCGAGACCCGCGAGCAATCGGAACGGCTGCGGGCGCTTGGCGCCAAATTCGGTCAAGGCTGGTATTTCGGCAAGCCGACGCTGGAGCCAAATCTGCCGTGGGATTTCCAGGCGCCTCCGGCGAAATCGGCGCGCGCCTAGCGCCGCCCGGGCGCCTGCGTCAACGCAGCACCTCCTTGACCTTCCCCGCGAGTTGCTCGAGCGAGAACGGCTTTGGCAGGAAATGAACGTCGGGCGCGGAATCGAGCCGGTTGCGAAACGTCTCCTCGGCGTAGCCTGAAATGCAGATGACGCGCATCGACGGCGTCCGTTCGCGAACGCGCTTGATCAACTCCGTTCCATCCATCTGCGGCATCACGACGTCGGTCACGAGCACGTCGATCGGCGCATTGCCCTTCTCGAGCAATTCGAGCGCGTTCTCGCCTGACTTCGCTTCGACCACTTTGTATCCCTTGTTGCGCAGCGCGCGCGCGGAGAACAGCCGTACCGCATCCTCGTCCTCGACGAGCAGGACGGTCCCGACACCCGTCGTATCGGAACGACGCGCCTCGATCTGCTTGTCCACCGGCTTCGTGACCTCGCCCTTCCAGCGCGGCAGGAAGATTCGAAAATTGGTCCCCTGACCCGGGCGTGACTCGACGAAGACGAATCCGCCGGTCTGCTTGATGATCCCGTAGACGGTCGAGAGACCGAGACCGGTGCCCGATCCGACCTCCTTGGTTGAGAAGAACGGCTCGAAGATGCGGCTGAGATTCTCCGGCGGGATGCCGATGCCCGTGTCTTGCACTTCGATCAGCACATAATCCCCGGTGAGCATGGTCTCGACGCCGCGTTGCTCGGATTCGAGGAGGTGATGATTGGCGGTGCGCACGGTCAGGCGACCGCCCGCGAGCATCGCGTCGCGGGCATTCACCGCGAGGTTGATGATGACCTGTTCGAATTGTCCCTGATCGACGCGCACCAGGTGGAGATCACGTGCATGGGTCATCTCCAACGTGATGTTCTCGCCGATCAGGCGACGAAGAAGATGCGTGATCTCACTCAGCGCATCCGTGATGTCCAGGACCTTCGGCTGGAGCGTTTGCTGCCGCGAGAAGGCAAGCAGCTGGCGTACCAGATTGGCGGCACGATTGGAGTTCTGCTTGATCTGCATGATGTCCGCGAAGGACGGATCTCCGGCGCGATGGCGCAGCAGCAGGAGATCGCAGAACCCGATCATCGCGGTCAGCAGATTGTTGAAGTCGTGCGCCACGCCGCCCGCCAGCTGTCCGACCGCCTGCATCTTCTGCGATTGCGCGAACTGGAGCTCGAGACGCTTCTGATCGCTGACGTCCAGGAAGTGCAACACCAGCTCCGTTCGCCCCGCGGAATCGCGTTCGACGCGGCTCGCGTAGAGCGAGACCACCGTCTCTCGTCCTCCGCTCGCGGCCAAGCGCGCCTCCATCGCGCCTGTCGGATCCGCCGCGCGCGCGATGCGGTCGAGGCGATCGGCGATCTCCGCGCGCTCCTCCGGCCGTAGCAGATCGACCAGCGGACGGCCGCGCGCCGCTTCCACGGGCAAGCCCGTCAGCCGGCAGAAGGCCGCGTTGCATGCATCGATCCGACCCGTGCCGTCGAGGCGCGCGATCGCGACGGGCGCTTCCTCGAACAACCGTCGGAAACCTTGTTCCGTGCGCGCCAGGACCGCGGCCATTTCGCGTTCCGGGCGCAGGTCGCGGACCACGGCGCGCACGCGCAAGGCGCCGTCCGTCCCGGTCACGATCGTCTGGCTGATGAAGACGGGAATGCGCTTCCCGTCGCGTGCGACCAGCAGCGCTTCTCCCGAGGGCTTGGCGCCGCCACCGAAGGGATCATGCGCCGGCGTCGTCGGCGATGGCCGATCACCGAGCACGTCGTGCAAGCGAAGATCGTCGCTGCGCGCCGCACCATCCGCCGCCATCTCCTGGCGCTCCAGCCATACGGCGAGCGTCCCGTTCATGTAGACGAACCGGCCATCACTATCGACCGCATAGAACCCTACGGGCGCATGCTCCAGAAAGTCGATGACCTTGGTGCGCTCCTCCTCGAGGACACGCTCGATCTGACGCTGCGCCGTGACGTTCTGGATGATCCACGAACTGGCACCCGGCAGCGCGCTCCACGGCAGCGCAAGGATCTCGTAATGCGCGACCTGTCCGTCGCTGCCGCGGACCGCGAGATCGAGTTGTCCGCCACGCCCGGCCCGCACCGCCGACCAATGGCGTTCGAATGCCGCGCGCGTCGCCGCATCGCGGCACAGCAGCGCCATGATGTCGGCGAGACCGAAGCTCGACCGCGAGTCGAAATCGCTATCAAACCGCCGATTGGCGAAGAGACGCCGCCCTTCGGCGTCCACCGTCAGGCGCGGGTCGGTCATCGTGTCGCCGAAATGCTCGACAAGCTGCGTCTGCCAGGACGCCTCCTTGGTCAGGACCTGCCATGCCGCCCAGCCCGGCAAGGCCATTGCCACGGCGTAGATCGCGACGATGCCCACCTCCATCCAGCGCGAGACGCCCGAATGGCCGCGCTCGAATACGAGCACGGCGGCCGCCGGCAGCAGGATCATCAGCGCGACCGAAATCGCGCCATAGGTGGCCGCGCGCTGCCGCATCACACGCTGTCGACTGTTCAGGAGCGGCATTTTTGCTTTCTCGGAGGTCGTGCGTGAGGGGTAAACCCTCGGCACCTTACCGGCAACCTGTGATCGCAGTCACGTGTTGGGCTGAGCGGCGCTCGCCGCGTGACCGCGCACGCGCAGCACGTAGCCGATCACTTCCGCGACCGCCTTGTAATGCTCCGGCGAGATCGGCTGGTCGAGTTCGACGCTGGCATGCAGCGCGCGCGCGAGCGGCGGGTTCTCGACGATGGGCACGCGATTGGCCTCGGCCACCTGACGGATCTTCAGTGCGACAGCGTCGAGACCCTTGGCGACGAGGATCGGTGCATCCATGGTCGTGCGATCGTATTTGAGCGCGACGGCATAATGCGTCGGGTTCGTGATCACCACATCGGCCTTGGGTACCGCCTGCATCATGCGCCGGCGCGAGCGCTCCTGCCGGATCTGGCGCAGCTTCGCCTTGACCATCGGATCGCCTTCCTGCTCCTTGAACTCGTCGCGGACCTCCGTGCGGCTCATGCGGAGTTCACGCCGCAGGCGAAGTCGCTGATAGAAGACATCCGCTGCCGCGATCACGGTCATCGCCGCGACCGCCGCGATCAGGAGTTTGAGACTGATGGCGCCGATGGTCGATAGCGCCGCCGCCGGATCACGCAGGACGAACATCGGCAGGCGATCGAACTCCGGCGCGGCGACCAGCCAGCAGGCCCAGCCGACGATCGTCATCTTCGCCAATCCCTTGGCGAACTCGATCAACGCCGCCCCGGAGAATAGTCGCTCGAACCCCTTGAGCGGCGAGATTTTGCTGAATTGCGGTTTGATCGCTTCCGGCGCCATCAGCCATCCGACCTGTCCGATTCCGGCCGCGACTCCGGCGGCCAGGATCGCGAGGATCAGCGGCCCGATCGATGCCGCCACCGACAGCGACAGAGCGATCATCTGCGCCTGCATGCTCCCGTACTCGAACGGGATCTGATGCGCATTGGCCAGGAAATGCGTCAGCAATCGGTAGCTGTCGTGCAAGACGCCGGGCGAGAATCCGACCAGGGCCAAAGTCGCCGCGAGCAAGACGAGCCAGTTGTTCAGCTCGCGCGAGACGGCGACCTGACCGCGGTTGCGCGCATCCTGCAATCGTTTGGCGGTCGGTTCTTCGGTCTTGGAGGAATCGTCTTGATCGTCCGCCATGCGATCATCACCGCAGCTTGATCAAGGTGCCGAGCACGGCCTCAAGATCGTCGATGAAGATCGTCATCGCCACACCGGTGCTGATCGCCATGAGCACGAGCCCCAGCGATAATTGCAACGGCAAGGCGATGAAGAACACCTGCATCTGCGGCATTAGCCGCTGCATCAGGCCAAGCGCCACGAACAGCACGATGCCGTAGACCAGGAAGGGCATCGACATGCGCAGCCCCAGCGAGAAGCTGCGCGACAGCAGCTGACTGGCCGCATCTGCGAAATCGGCGGATGGCACGGGGCGACCCGCCGGGAACATCGCATAGGAATCCACCAATGCCCGGAGCAGCACGTGGTGCAGATCGGCCGCAAACAGCGTCACCACCGCCAATGTCGACAGCCAGGCGGCGGTGATCACCCCCTGCTGCTGCGTTCCCGGATCAAAGGCGAACGCGCTTGCGAGCGACGTCTGGTAGCCGATGATCAGACCGGCGATGTGTGCGGCCGCGAGCATCATGCGCGCAACGAGTCCCAGGAAGAGGCCGGTCACGCACTCGATGCCCACGAGCATCGTGAGGTGCATGGGTTCGGGGGGCAGCGCCGGCAGCACGCCGGCGACGGCCGGCGCAATCACGAAGGTGACTCCGGCGGCGAGAAGCAGGCGCATGCGCGGCGGGATCGCGGCTTCCGCGAAGCCGGGCAGGACGGCGAACGCGGCGCCGAACCGGGCGAATACCAGGAAGATCGCCCAGACCTGTCCTGCCAGCATTTCCTCGAATGCGCCCGCCATCAACTGCCGGCGACGATCCGCGCCGAGAGCTCGTGCGTGAAGCTGATCAGCGTTGCCACCATGAACGGCAGCGACATCAGGAACACGGCGAAGATCGCCAGGATCTTGGGCACGAAGGCCAGCGTCATCTCCTGGATCTGAGTCAGCGCCTGGAACAGCGAGACGGCTAGACCGACGAGCAGGCCCGCCGCCATCATCGGTCCGCCGAGCTTGAGCGAGACCCACATGGCGTCGCGAGACACGGTCATCACATCGTTGACATCCATGGCATCGGCTCAGATCGGCATGCGGATGACATCGAGGTACGCCTGGATGACCCGATCGCGAACCGCCACCGCCGCCTGCAGCGTCACTTCCGCGTTGGAGACCGCGGTGACGACCTGCGTCATGTCGGTCTTGCCGGATACGGCGTTGAGCGTCGCCGCCTCGCCCGCCTTGATCGTGTTGACGGCGCTCACGGCCGATTGCTTGACCATGTCCGCGAAGGCCTCGCCAGTCTTGCCCGCCGGCGCTGCTTCGCCAGCCGTGCGTTTCAGCGCCGCTGTATAGGCGGCGGCGGCAGTATTGAATCCGACATTCATCGCTCACTCCGATGGTGATGACGCGCGCTTGTCACGATCTCAGGATATCGATCGTGCGGGCAATCATGCTCTTGGTGATCTCGATCACGCCCAGGTTGGCCTCGTAGCTGCGCTGGGCCTGGCGCATGTCCATCACCTCGATGAACGTGTTCACGTTGGGCGCCTTCACGTAACCCCTCTCATCTGCCGCCGGGTGGGTCGGATCGAAACGCAGCTTGGCGTCCGACTTGTCGTTCACGACGCGATCGGCGCGGATCGTCTGCACGCCGAGCTGACGATCGAGCTCGCTGCGGAACATCACCATCTTGCGCCGATAGGGTTCCTCGCCCGGCTTGGTGGGGAGAGCATCCGCATTCGCCATGTTCTCGGTGATGGCACGCATGCGCGTCCCCTG
>JANNTF010001088.1:0-4945 GCA_031403455.1 Alphaproteobacteria bacterium
TGTATTTCGAGGAGACTTGTCCGGCGCGACGCTGGTGTTCGTGATCTCGCTCGGGTTCTTCATCACGCCGGCGCTTCTCGGTGGCGGTCGTGTGCTCATGATCGGCGTGCTGATCGAGAAGCAGGTGCGCCAGTATCTCGATTGGGGTCTCGCGGCGGCGCTCGCGATCATCGTGCTCGCCGTCGCCCTCGCGATCTATGCGGGGCTGCGACGCCTGTTGAAGGCCGATCTGCAATGGACCTGAACCGCACGACGCCGCTGCGCATTGTCTTGCGCGTCGCCTGCGGCATGATTCTGATCTTCCTGATGCTGCCGCTCGCGATCGTCTTTCCGGTGTCGTTCAGCTCGTCCTCCTCCTTGCAGTTTCCACCTCCCGGCTGGTCGTTGCGCTGGTATGCGGCCTATCTCAACGATCCGATCTGGATCGAGGCCACGCTGCGCAGCCTCTACGTGGCGGCGGCGACGATGGTCCTCGGCACCCTGCTCGGCATCATGCTGGCCTTCGCCCTCGTGCGTGGACGCTTTCCGGGTAGGGAACTCGTGAACCAGATCGCGACCGCGCCGCTCATCGTGCCGACGATCATCTACGCGGTCGCGATCTACGGCCTCTTCGCGTGGCTCAAGCTGATCGGCGACTGGCAGGGCATCGTGCTCGGCCATGTCGTGCACGCCTTGCCGCTCGTGGTGCTCGTCGTGGGCGCCGCGCTCAAGACCGTCGACCCCAATCTGGAACTCGCCGCCGAGGGCTTGGGCGCCAGCCGCTGGACCGCCATCCGCCGCGTGACGCTGCCGCAGATCACACCGGCGATCGTGTCGGCCGCGTTCCTGTCCTTCATCTCCTCCTTCGACGAACTGGTCATCGCGATGTTTCTTGGCGGCTCCAACTGGACGTTGCCCAAGAAGATGTTCGACAACATCCAGCTCGAGATCGAGCCGACCGTCGCCGCCGTGTCGGTCTTGCAGATCCTGCTCGTGACCATCGTGCTGCTTGTCGTGGCCCGGTTCGGAACCGGCGCGGCGCCCGTCGACACGCCCGCCCGACCACCGAGCAGATGAGGTCGCGCAACCGGCACGCGGCGATACGGCCGCCGCTCGCTGCCGCGATGCTACGGGCTCTCGACGCGCGCGATGAATTCCGGCAGGGCCTGGCGGATGCGTTGCGCCTGCGCCGCCGGCAGAATTGCGAACGGCTCGGCCGGAATCTCGTTGCATAGGCCGAGGCTGGAGAGAGCGACCTTGGTCGCGAGCGCCGCATTGGCTTCGGCCGTGAAGCCGAAGATCTCCTGGAACGCCTCGAGCCGAGCCTGCGCGCGACGGGCGCGCGGCAGATCGCCGGCACGAAACGCATCATAGACGGCAAGCTCGATCCACGGAGCGACGCCGCCGATCGCGCCGGTCGCGCCATGGGCGCCGAGCGCGAGCGCCGCGAGGAAATACGCCGTCCCTCCGACCAGCACCCGAAAATCCCGATCGGCGTGCGTGAGCGACAGCACGCGTGCCAGGAACGCCGCATTGCCGCCGCTGTCCTTGATGCCGTGAATCGATCCGTCTGCCCGCAGCTGTGCGATCACCGCGGGGCCGATCACTGCCTTGGTGAGCAGAGGATAGTTGTAGAAATGGATCGGGGTCTTCGCCGATCGAGCGATCGCGCCGAACTGGCGACGGATGTCGTCGGCGCCAAGGAACAAATAGTAGGACGGCGTCACCAGGACCGCGTCGGCGCCATGATCGGCGGCTTCCGCGACCTCGGCTTGCGTTTCCGCCAGGCTCGGCCGACCGCAGCCGACGATCATCGGGACCCGCCCTCTATTGGCGGCGGCGGCCGCCCGCAAGACGATGCGACGCTGCGCCGGTGGCACCAATGCGAATTCGCCGGTGCTGCCGAGGATGTTGAAGCCGTGGGCGCCGCCGGCGATCACATGCTCGACGAGGCGTCCCATCGCCGCCTCGTCGATCGCATGGGAGGCCGTGAACGGCGTGACCAACGCCGGCACCGAGCCATGGATGCGCTCCGGATCGAACGCGACCACGCTAGCGTTTCACGCTGACGCCGTAGAACGGTTGTGGTCCCGCCGGCACCAGCTTGAAATTCTCGACTTCCACGCGCGCGATGCCGACCTTGGAGGCATAGGCGATCAGCAGCGCCGGCGCCTCGTCATAGAAGATGCGCTGCGCCTGGCGATAGAGCTGCGCGCGCTCCGCCTCATCGGTGATCACGCGCGCGCGGTTGATGGCGCGGTCGAATTCCTCGTTGCACCAGCGCGAACGATTGAGTCCGTTGCGCGCCGCCTCGCAGCTCCAGCCGAGTTCGAGGATCTGGCCGGCATCGGCATAGGCATAGTTCCAGCCGAGGATGACGATCTCGTGCTCGCCCTGCTGGCTGCGCCGCAGATACTCGCCCCATTCGACATTGACGATCTCGATCTCGACGCCGATGCGCTTGAGATCGGCCTGCATCAACTCGGCCGTCCTGCGGGCATTGGGCATATAGGCGCGGACGACCGGCATCGCCCACATCGTCGTCTTGAAGCCGTTGGGCAGGCCGGCCTCGGCGAGCAGCTGCTTGGCGCGGGCGATGTCCTCGGGATAGGGCTTGATCGTGTCGTCGTAGCCGAGCAGGCCCGGCGGCACCGCGCCGCCCATCGGTTCACCGAAGATGCCATCGAGGAAGACCAGGTCCCGGATCGCCTGCTTGTTGATCGCGAGGCTGAGCGCCTGGCGCACGCGCTTGTCGTCGAACGGCTTCTTCTGAACATTGTAGCCGAGGAAACCGTAATCGAGGCCGGGGATGATCGACGTGCGCAGCTGCGCATTCGCCCGGATCGCCTGGATGTCGGCCGGATTCGGGAAGCGCATGACCTGGCACTCCCCGGCGAGCGTCTTCTGGTAGCGGACGGTCGGATCGGTGACGATCGAGAAGACGAGATTGTCGACCCTGGCAGTGCGGTCCTCCATGCCCGGCACGCTGCGCGCCCAATGGTCGCGGAAGGCGCGCATCCGGATCGTCGCATCCTTCTGGTAGCTCACGAACTCGAACGGTCCGGTGCCGATCGGATTGGTGGCTGGGCTGTCCGGCTTGCCGACCGCCATCATCTTGTCGTGATGCTCGGCCGACACGACGCCGAACACGGTCGTCGACATCAAGGCCAGGAATGCCGTACGCGCCTCGCTGATCGTGATGCGGATTGTGTAGTCGTCCAGCTTCTCGACGCTCTTGATGAGCTTGTCGATACCTAGCCCGAGATACAGGCCATAGCCACGCCCGACCTTGGCATAGGGATGATCGGGATCGGACATCCGGCGAAACGTGTACAGCACGTCGTCGGCAGTCATGTCGCGCGTGGGGCGGAAATCGGCGTTGGCGTGGAACTTCACGCCGCGGCGCAGCTTGAACTCGTAGATCTTGCCATCCGAGGACATCGACCAACTCTCGGCGAGACCGGGGATCAGCTTGGCGCTGCCGCGCTCCATCTCGACCAGCGTGTTGAACATCTGGATCGTCACGTCGAAGGTCGACTGCCCGATGGCTTGCATCGGCAGGAACGTCTCCGGACTGGCCTCGTAGCAATAGACGAGCGTCTGCGCATTGGCGGCCGGCGCAAGCACCAGCGAGCCGAGTATTGCGAGTGCGTGGCGATTGATCGACATGGTCATTCCCCCTCCCGGTCCCCAACGGTAAGCGTGACTTCCGGCAAGGGACGAGTGCCGAGCGTCGACACCAGTGTAGGTCCGCATTCCAATGGCGCGTCAACGCCGCACCCGTTTCATATACGCGACGACGATCGAGAACGATGTCGACTCGGGGCGAGGAACCGTCTTCAACTGTCTCATCAGTGAACCGCTCGCCATACGCAATCCATCGGACGACGATGACACGCATCTCACCCGCCTATGCCACCCCGGCGCTCGAGAAGGGACTCGACATCCTCGAGCTCCTCAGCGGGCGGCCGGACGCCACGACGCTCTCGGGCATCGCGGTGGCGCTCGGGCGGTCGCGCAACGAGATCTTCCGCGTCGTGCGCGTGCTCGAGGCTCGGGGATACCTTCTGCGGAACGACGACGATCGCTTCACGGTGACCAACCGGATGTTCCTGATCGCGGCGCGACAGCCACCCTTCGCGACGCTGGTCGACGTCGCGACCCCTGAAATGCGCGTGCTCGCCGCCGCCATCGGCCAGTCATGCCACATCACGGTCCCGGCGGGTGAGCGCACCGTGTTGATCGCACGCGTCGAGAATCCCAACGCGATCTCGATTGCGCTGCCGCTCGGGCACAACCTGCCGATCCACGAGACGGCCTCGGGACGCGCCATCCTGGCGTTGATGCCTAAGGCCGAGTGCGACCGCCTGATCGCGCGCATCGAGCCGCAGGCGGTGCGCCAGCTGCGCGTACGCCTCGCCCTCATCCGCTCGCGCGGCTACGAGATCTCGCCAGGGATACGAACACTCGGCGTCGTCGACATGAGCTTTCCGATCTTCGATCGCACGGCGCGCCCGATCGCCTGCCTCGGCGTGCCGCTGCTGCGCAAACGCCCGGCGGATCTCCCGATCGATCGCATGATCGCGCTGGCCCGCGCGACAGCGGGCCGGATCACCAACGCGCTCGCCATTCCGCGCACGCCGCGCGCGCGGCGTGGCGCCGGCTGAGCGAAGCGTTCACGCCGCAGCGATAATCGCGGGATCGTCGGCGCGATGGCACGCGACGGCTCGGCCGTCGAGGAGCCGCGCCGCCGGCCGCTCCACCCGGCATCTATCGACCGCGAACGGGCAGCGGCCATGCAACGCGCATCCGGCCGGCGGATTCAGCGCCGAGGGCAGCTCGCCGCGCAGCCGCAAACGCTCGGGTCGCGGTCCAGGCTTGGCGGAAGGCACGCTTGCGAGCAGCGCACGCGTGTAGGGATGCAGTGGGCGCGCGAAGATCTCGGCGGCCGATCCCTGCTCGACCG
>JANNTF010001089.1:0-5003 GCA_031403455.1 Alphaproteobacteria bacterium
CGCAGGTGAAGCTTGCGCTGGAACGTGGCGTGGACGGAATCGACGCAGTTCCAGCCCTCGCTCGCCGACACCGGCGGAACGAGGTCGCGCAGTTCGACGTAGTCGACGCTGAGACTCCGTCCGATCCGCACGGCCTCGGCCTCGAGCGCCGCCGCCGCGTCGGGCGTCTCGGCGATGAGCCCGCCATAGGAACCGAAAGCGACGGAAATCAGGGCGTTCTTGAACAACGGGCTGCGCTTGTGAATGAGCGGCAGCACTCCAGCGATGCGGTCGCCGTTGCGCGCCACAAGATAGAATGTCTCATGGCCCAACCCACTGGCGATCGCGCGTCCCCAGCCATAGCGATGGAATATCGTTCCGGCAGGCGAAGCGTCCACGAACGCGTCCCACGACGGCGCCGCCGCATCGCTGATCTGTTCGATGATCACGCGCCTAGAATCCCGTGCTGCCGATCCATGAAGACGCCAAGCTGACGCTCATTACTTAGAGTGTCGTTAAAGCCGCAATGCCGCTCCTATACGTCCATTCGCACGGGAGCGGTAGCCTGGCGTCAACGCGCCAGGTGACATTCCGGTGAAGGCAAGGAGTCCTTGCGTCTCGACTGGCTGGGGGCCAACTCTGCCCTCGTCCTCGTAGCCACGGAGTCCGTTCATGAACCCATCCGCCGCATCGTCACGCCGCCCGCTCGGCGTGATCGCCTCGATCGTGCTGGCCCTGTTCCTCGGTGGGTGCGGCGTCAACGACATTCCGCGGCTCGACGAGGCGGTCAAGGCGGCGTGGGGTCAGGTCCAGAATCAGTATCAGCGGCGCGCCGACCTGGTTCCCAATCTCGTCGAGACGGTGAAGGGCTATGCCGGACATGAGCGCGAAACGCTCGAGGCGGTCATCAACGCGCGCGCACGCGCGACCCAGACCACGATTTCGGCTGAAATGCTCGCCAACCCCGAGGCGTTCAAGCAGTTCCAGCAGAGTCAGCAAGCGCTGTCGGGCGCGCTCGGCCGGCTGCTCGCGGTCTCGGAGAGCTACCCGCAACTCAAGGCGGATGCGCAATTCCAGCAGCTGATGGTCCAGCTTGAAGGAACGGAGAACCGCATCGCGGTGGCGCGGCGCGACTACATTCAATCGGTGCAGGCCTTCAACACGGAGATCCGTACCTTTCCCGGCGTGATCTGGGCATCGACCCTCTACCGCGACTCCAAGGCGAAGGAGAGCTTCACCGCCGAGGCCGGCGCCGAACGCGCGCCCCGCGTGAACTTCAACAAGGGTTCATGAGTGGGCGATCTCGCCTGGCCGATGGCGACGCGCGTGCTGCGCGTCATTTTCGGTCTCGTCCTGCTCGTCCTCGCGACGACGGCCGGCGCGCAGCAGCTGCAGATCCCGCCCCTCGCCCGGGTCGTCGATCAGGCCAATGTCCTGTCGCCGGCGACGCGCGAGCAGCTGACCCGCGTACTGACCGAGCATGAGCGGCGCAGCTCCGACCAGATCGTGGTGGTCACGCTCGCCGCGCTTGGTGGCCTCGACATCGCGGAGGCCGGCCTTCAGCTCGGCCGCGCCTGGAAGCTGGGCACCAAGCAAAACAGCAATGGCGTTCTCCTCGTCGTCGTGCCGGCGGAGCGCAAGCTGCGCATCGAGGTCGGCTATGGACTCGAGGGCAGTCTTCCCGATGCACGCGCGTTCCAGATCATCAACACGGAGATCATCCCGCGGTTGCGTGCCGGTGATCTCGAGGGCGGCGTTCTCAAAGGCACCTTGGCGATCATCGCGGCGGTCGAAGGGACCTATCAGGCGCCCAAGGCCGCGGAATCTGGCGGCGGTGCCGAACTGCTCCCCTTCCTCCTGGTGCTTGGACTCGGCGTGGTGCTGCTGGTCGTGCTCTACCGCAATGGCGGCCGCATGGGCGCGCCTGGTGCCGGCGGCGGCGTGTCGCCCTATGGCCGTCGCGGCGGACGCTGGGGAGCCGGACCGATGATCATCCTGCCGCCCTCGCGCGGCGGCTGGTCGAGCGGCGGCGGCGGCGGCTGGTCCGGCGGCGGCGGGTCGTTCGGTGGCGGCGGCGCGAGCGGAAGCTGGTGACATGACGATCTTCTCACCCGCTCAACGCCTGCGCATCGAAACCGCCGTTCGCGCCGCGGAAGCGCGCACCAGCGCCGAATTCCTCTGCGCCGTCGCGCGCAGCACGGATACGTATTTCACGATGCCGCTGATCATCTCGGGACTGCTCGCGATCGTGCTCCCCACCGTGATCCTGCATGCCAGCCCCGGGTGGACGCGGCTCACGCTCAACGACCCGGGCATGACCCTCGTGCAGCTCCTGTGCTTCGCCATCTTCGCGCTCGTGACCACGCGCCCATGGCTTGCGATCAGGCTCACGCCGCGTGCGGTGTGCCGGCGCCGCGCCGCGCGATTTGCAGCCGCTGTCTTTCTCGAACGCGGCCTCGCGGGGGTGCGCGCGCGCAACGGCGTCCTGCTCTTTGTGTCGCTCGCCGAGCGCCATGTGGAGGTGATCGCGGATCGCGCGCTCTTCGCGAAAGTCGACCCCGCGCAATGGCTGACCGTGGTCGAGGCCTTCACCGCACAGGTCGCGCACGGCGACGCGGCGCAGGCGTATGTCGCCGCGCTCGACCGTCTGGGCGACATCCTCGCTGCTGCCTATCCGCGGGCGCCCGAAGACGTGAACGAGATACCGGACCGGTTGCTCGAACTGGATTGAGGCGACGCGGCGGCGCTGGTCGGCGCGCCGGACCATCGCTAGGTTCGCGACACACCCATGGGACCAGCCATCCGCGTTCACTCCCTTGCCGAAGCGCGCATCGCGCTCACCGTGGCGCTTGCCCTCGACCGCCCGGTCACGCTGGTGAGCGCACGCGGCGGTGCGGGCCACGCGGGCCCAGGCTGGTGGCGGGCGCTGGTCGCCATTGCCCGCGCGGAGTATCCAACGGTGGCCATGACCGCGATCCTCGATTGCGACGATTGCGCCGGCGACGCGCTGGCGAGCCTGCGCGAGGGCGTCGATCACATCTGCTTTCGCGGCCGCCACGATGTCGCCGAGAAACTGCGCGCGATCGCCGCTCAGCTCGATGCCGAGCTGACGGCGGAGCTGCCGCTCGGCCTCGATCTGCGCGATCTGCGTGATCCGCACCTCGCCTGCGTGGTGTGGCTGCGCGAGGAGAAGCTTCATGGCTAGCACGCCGTGGTGGCGGCCCGACCGCTTCGCGCTGCGCCGCGCCAATCTGGCCAAGCGCTCGGCCATCACCCGCGCGCTGCGCGCCTGGTTCGAGCGCGAGGGGCTGGTCGAGGTCGAGACGCCTGCGTTGCAGATCTCGCCGGGGCTGGAGCCGCATCTGATCGCCTTCGCGACCCAGCTCAAGGCGCCGGGCGAGAAGGCGGGCGCGATCATGCGTCTGCACACCTCGCCGGAATTCGCGATGAAGAAGCTGCTCGTCGCGGGCGTGCCCAATCTCTTCCAGCTCGCGCGCGTGTTCCGCAACGGCGAGCACAGCGCGACGCATCACCCGGAATTCACGATGCTCGAATGGTATCGCTCGGGCGTCGACTATGCGGCGTTGATGGCGGATTGCGCCGCGATCCTGCGCCTTGCGGCCGATGCGAGCGGCGCCGAGAGTTTTACCTGGCAGGGCGTCGCCTGCGATCCGCGTGCCGCGCCGGAGCGCCTGACCGTGCAAGACGCATTCCTGCGCCATTGCGGGATCGATCTGCTCGCCACCGCGCCCGATCCGCTGCAGCCGTCTTTCGAGTTGCTCGCGCGAGAAGCGCGCCGCATCGGCATCGAGCCGCATGACGGCGATCGCTGGGACGATGTGGTGTTCCGAATCTTCCTCGAGCGGATCGAACCTGTTCTCGGTGTCGGCCGCGCGACTCTGCTGCACGATTATCCGGTCTCGATGGCGGCGCTGTCCCGCGCCAAACCCGACGATGCGCGCGTCGCCGAGCGTGTCGAACTCTATGCGGCGGGGCTCGAGCTCGCCAACGGCTTCTCGGAACTCGCGGATGCGCAAGAGCAGCGCCGGCGTTTCGAGGCGGACATGGATCTCAAGCAGCGGCTCTACGGCGAACGCTATCCCATCGACGAGGATCTGCTCGCGGCCCTCGCGCATGGATTGCCGAACTGCGCCGGCATGGCGCTCGGATTCGATCGCTTGGTGATGCTGGCCTGCGGCGCGTCTGATATAGACGCCGTGCTGTGGGCACCCGTGACGCCGCCCGCGTGACCCGATCGAGCGCCATGGAAGCTACGCCGCCCCCGCCTCAGAGCCTGCGCTCGGTCGACGACCTGATCGCTTCGGGCCTCGTCGCCGCCGACGCGCTCGGCCCGCTCGACGCCGTCGCCGCGCGCTATGCGATCGCCATCACGCCGACGATGCTGGCGCTCATCGATCGCAGCGACCCCGCCGATCCGATCGCGCGCCAATTCGTGCCGAGCCTCGCCGAGCTCGAGACGCGGCCCGAGGAAGACGTCGACCCGATCGGTGACGCGGCGCATACGCCGATCAAGGGGATCGTCCATCGCTACCCCGACCGCGTGCTGCTCAAACCGACGCATGCATGCCCGGTCTATTGCCGCTTCTGCTTCCGGCGCGAAATGGTCGGGCCTGGCGGCGAGGCGCTGGATCGCGACGAGCTGGCCGCCGCGCTGGCGTATGTCCGCGCGCGGCCAGCGATCCGCGAGGTCATCCTCTCGGGCGGCGATCCGATGGTGCTGAGCGCGCGACGACTTGCGGAGATCATCGCCGAACTCGATGGCATCGCGCATCTCGATGTCATCCGTCTGCATACGCGCGTGCCGATCGTCGACCCCGCCCGCATCACGGCCGAGCTGGTGGCTGCGCTCGCGACATCCAAGGCGATGTTCATCGTCCTGCACGCCAATCACCCGCGGGAGTTCACGCCCGCCGGACGCGACGCCTGCGCCCGGCTCGCGCGCGCCGGGATTGCGCTGCTGAGCCAATCCGTCCTGCTGCGCGGCATCAACGACGATCCCGCGA
>JANNTF010001090.1:0-7202 GCA_031403455.1 Alphaproteobacteria bacterium
CCGTCGCGCGTGGAGCGATGCGCGAAGGCGTTGAGCTCCTGCATGTTGAGTGCGTCCATGTCGGCGCGCAGGCCGATCGCGCGATTGCGCATGCCGGCCTTGAGGGTGCCGACGACGCCTGTCTTTGCCAGACCACGATGCACGTCGAGGCCGAACTCGGCGAGCTTGGCGGCGACGAAAGCGCTCGTGCGCAGCTCCTCGAACGCGGTCTCGGGATGCGCATGGATGTCGCGCCGCCAGGCGGTGAGTTCATCCAGTGCGCTTCGGAAATCCTGAGGTGATGTCATTGCGACCCCTGATGGCGCATCAGCGCGAGATGGCAGATCCGCGCGGTGACGATGACCCCCGACGCGCTCGCGGCGAAATCGGTGAGCGCGGGCGAGCGGCCGGGCGCGACATGCTGGCCGAGCTCGAGGAGTGCCGCGTAGGCGACCAACGCGAGGGCCGGGCGCAAAAGTCCCAACCGCGTCGAATACCCGGCCGCGCAGAGCAGCATGGTGCCGGCATAGGCGACGACATGCTCGAGCCATCCCGCCGCGCCGGTGCGGATCATCTCCTCCCTGGGGAGCAGCGAGAGCAGGGCGAGCAGCATGATCGCCGCCCAGCTCGCCGGCCGCGCCACGCGTGCGATCGCGTCCATCAGATCTGGGCCGGACGCGGCAGCGCCGCGCGCAAGCTGTCGAATTTCGCGCTCCACTCCGCTTGCCATGCGCGCCGGGTGGTCGCGTCGATCCACGCCCCGTCGAGGCCGTTGAGCATGAAACCCCGCAGATCGTCGAGCGTGAACGCGAAATGCTCGAGCATCATGGCCCACGCCTTGGTGGGCGTGACGAGATGCAATGTCGGGTCATCGGTATTGGGATGGATCCTGAGGCCGGCCGCGGGCATGAAGCGGATGGGATGCTTGGCGGCCCATTCCTCGGGCGCGAGGATGCGCAGGTAATAGGAATTCGTCGGGACCACGGTGAACAGAATGCCGCGCTCGGCGCAGCGGCGCGCCAGCGCGGGGTCGTCGAGGATCGTGTAGCCGTGATCGATGCGATCGACCTCGAGCAAGTCGATCGCCGTCTCGACGTTGCTCGACGGGCAGCCGAATTCGCCGGCATGGGCCGTCAGCTTGAAGCCGGCGCGTTTGGCGAGGCGATAGGCCTTCCAGAACAGCTCGGGCGGACGCTCGGTTTCGCGATAGTCGATGCCGAGCCCGATCGTCTCGGGCGCGCGATGCGCGATCATCCATTCGACCAGCTCGACGGCGTCGGCCGCGCTCGCCTCCCGGTCGATGCTGGGGATCAGCCGCGCGACGATGCCAAGATCGCGGTGCGCGTCGCGGATCGCGCGAAGGATCGCCGCCTGAGCGCTCGCGAAGGGGAGATGCGAGAGCCTGGCTGTCCCGGTCGGGTTCCAGAAGAACTCGGCGTAGCGCACGCCGTGCGCGCTGGCGTCTTCGAGATACTCACGCGTGATGCGGGTGAGATCGTCGAGCGCGGTGATGATCTGGGAGTCGAGATTGCGGAAGACATGCAGCACGCCCGTGGGCTTCGCGCCGCGGACGTAGTAGCCGTCGATCTCCGCGCGCGAGATGGCGGCGCCGCTCCGGGTGACGAGATCCACCAGGGTGGCCTGGCGAATGGTGCCGAAGAGATGGCAATGAAGCTCCGCCTTCGGTATCGCGCGAAGAAAACTCTGAAGCACTGCAGCAGGGTCGGTCGGCATGGCGGCTTTTTCGTAGCATGCATGGCGCGCGCGCGTCACACGTCGCGCAACCGGGTCCGAGCGGCGTGGTTTCAATTGGCCGCGGGGAGTCCGGATGTTTTCTGCATGACGCCTTGCATGCGCCCTGCCTAGTCTCGGGCATGAGGATCGAGCGGCGATGACGGCAGCGTCCGAGGTCGAGGTCTGGCAGCGTCTCGACGCGATGCCACCGCCGGGCCCGCCCTTTGTCGGACGCTTCGGCGCGATGATGCCCGATGGTCGCTATCTGGCTCAGCCGTTGCGGCCGCTGCCCGCCAATCCCGACATCGCCGTCGCGTCGCTGATCTCGACCCAGCTCTCCTTCGACGTGGAACATGCGCTGAGCGATTGGCTCGCGCAGATCGCGCGCCGCTTCGATCCGGAAATCGTGGTCGGCGTCCCGACCCTCGGCTTGATCTTTGCCCGCGCGGTGGCGGAGCGGCTCGGTCACGGCAACTGGGTCGCCTGCGGAGTCAGCCGGAAATTCTGGTACGCGGAGTCGCTCTCGGAGCCGGTGAGTTCGATCACGAGCCCTGGCGAGAAGCTGCTCTGGCTCGATCCACGGATGCTCGACCGGTTGCGCGACCGGCGCGTCCCGCTCGTGGACGATGTCGTATCCACCGGCACCTCGATCGCCGCGGCCCTGCGGTTGCTGGACAAGGCGGGAGTCACGCCGATCGCCATTTGCGCCGCGATGCTGCAGACCACGCGATGGCGCGAGCGCGTATCCAGCGCCATTCCGCTCGCCGGCGTCTTCGCAACGCCCGTCTTCCATCGATCGGCCGGCGGCTGGACAGCGGCGCCCGAGACGCTCGCGATCGATGCCTGTCCCTTGCTTCGCGCGCGCCGCTAGAGCGCAGAGGAGTCGACGATGCGTGTGTTGAGAATTCTCGCCGTTTGCCTGATGGCGTGGCCCGTCTTGGCGCAGGATCTCCGCGTCGGCGTCGAGGCGGGGCCGACATCGAACGATCCGCACTATCACTCGCTGATCACCAACATCGCCTTCTCGCGGCATGTCTTCGAACCGCTGGTCGTGCAGGACGCGACGCAGAAGCTCGTCCCCGGCCTGGCCACGAGTTGGAAGGCGATCGACGAGACGAGCTGGGAGATCAAGCTGCGTGGCGGGGTGATCTGGCATGACGGCGCGCCATTCACGGCGCAGGATGCGAAGTTCACCTTGGAGCGCGCCGGCAACGTGCCGAACTCGCCCTCGAGCTTCTCGGTCTATACGCGGCCGATCAAGGAGATCGAGATCGTCGACGCGTTGACGCTGCGCCTGACGACGCATGCGCCGACACCGTTGATGCCGAACTACCTGAGCCTGGTGATGATCGTCTCGAAACAGCACGGCGAAGGCGCGACCACCGCGGACTACAACAGCGGCAAGGCGATGATCGGGACGGGACCGTTCCGCTTCGTCGCGTGGGAGCCCAATCAATCGCTCACCGTCGCGCGCAACGAAGCCTATTGGGGCGTCAAGCCCGGCTTCGCGCGCGTCGCCTATCGCGCGATCCCGATCGCGGCCGCGCGTGTCGCGGCGCTGCGCGCGGGGGATGTCGACATGATCGAGATCGTGCCGCCCGACGAGATGGTGAAGCTCAAGCAGGAGGGCGCGCGGTTCACGACCGCGGAGAGCATCTCCAACCGCCTGATCTTTCTCCTCGTCGATGCGGACCGCGCCGCGAGCCCCCACGTGCAGAGCAAGTCGGGCGGGTCGATGGCCAATCCACTGCGTGATGCGCGGGTGCGCAAGGCGCTGTCCAAGGCGATCAATCGCGACGCGCTCGTCGATCGCATCATGGACAAGGCGGCGCTCGCAGCCGGCGATCTCGGGCCACCGGGGTATTTCGGCACCAGCCCCGACCTCGCGCCGGAGAAATTCGACCTCGCGGGTGCGCGTGGTCTGTTGGCCGAGGCGGGCCTCGCCGACGGGTTCACGCTCACGCTCCACGGCCCGTCCGACCGCTACGTGAACGACGAGAAGATCATCCAGGCGATCGCGCAGATGTGGAGCCGCGCGGGTCTCACGGCACGTGTCGAGGCGGTGCCGCGCGCCACGTATTTCAGCCGCGCGTCGCGGCAGGAATTCTCGGCCATGCTGCTCGGCTTCTCGCCCAATCCCGAGGTGATCGGAATGCTCGAGACGCTGGTGCATAGTTTCGATGCGCGGCTCGGACTCGGCACCAATAATCGTGGCCGCTTCTCCGACTCATCGATCGATGCGCTGATCCGCGAGGCGCGAACGACCGTCGACGACGAAAGGCGCCGCGCGCTCACCCAGGCGGCCACCAAGGCGGCGTTGGCCCAGACGGCCCTGATCCCGCTCTATTTCCAATACAACACCTGGGCGATGCGAAAGGGTCTGAGCTACGAGCCGCGCACCGACGAGATGACGCTGGCCACGAGCGTGCGCGCCGCGAACTAGGCCTTGAACTCGTCGGGGGCGAGGGTCGTGAGTTGGAGGGCGTGCACGCGCCCCTTCATCTCTTCGGCGAGAGTCGCATACACCTTGCGCTGACGGTCGACTCGGCTTGCGCCCGCGAAGGCGGCCGCGACGATGGTGACATGGAAGTGCGTCTCGCCTTCCGCGCGTGAACCGCTATGTCCCGCGTGCTGATGCGAATCGTCCACGATGTCCAGCCGCAGAGGCGAGAAGGCGGCTTCGAGTTTGCGACGCATGCTGTCGGCGATCTCACCCATCTCGTCCTCGTGGTTTGGCGGCTTCAACTCGGGGTCTGGGGCGGTCGGGCCGGATTGCCCGGTGCACGCAACGTCCATTCCACGACACGCTTCATCACGCCGCCGAGCGCTTCGTCGAACGCCTCCGCGATCGCGCTCATGTCGTTGGAGGCTGCGCGTTCGGTGCGTTCGATCGCCGTCGACGCGATGATCGCGCGGTCGACGACCCGCACGAGCTTCGCGATGAGGCGTACGCGCACGAGCGGCGCTTGCTGCTCGTTGGGAAAATACTCGGCCTGGAGCTCGCGCAGCTCGGTCTGCAGGAGATAGTCGGGTCGCAGCCGTACGGATTCGCGCGCGACGGCGACGATCTTGCCGGTGTTCTCGAACGATTCGATCAGGAGCGTCTGCACCAGGAGCGGCGCCGAATCCGTCCAGTTGGAGCGCGCGAAATAATCGAGACTGACCGGCGTGCGTTGCAGCGCAATGCGCGACGTGTTCAGGCCGGCGGCGGCGACCGGCGGCTCGACCACGAGCTGCCACGCGACCAGCGGCAGGTCATTGGCGAAGGTGCTCTTCGGCGTGAGCGTGTAGAGCTGCGCGGGATCGCCCTGTCCTGGCAGGATGCTGCTGCAACTGGCGAGCGCGCCCGACAGGACGGCGAGGGTCAGGCGACGCGTGATCATTTGCGGCTCGGATCTCTGCGGGTGGGTTCGAAGCCGCGGGTCTGGTCGCCGAACAGGAAGCGTGCCGGATCGCGTTCCAGCTGCGACGTGAAACGCTGCATTGCCGCGACGAGCTGGCGCGCCTCGACGACGAATTGCGAGAACTCATAGAGGCCCTGATCGGCAAAGTTGCGCACCGGCGTGCGCGTCTCCCGCGCGAGGGCCTCGAGCTGTGTCGCCATCTTGGCGAAGTTCTGCGCGGTTTGACGCAGATCGGTGACCGCCGGCTGCGCGCCCATGACCAGACGATCGGCGTCACGCATCAGCGTCGTAGCGGCGCCCAGCGTCGTCGACGCGTCCTTCTCGAGCCGCCCCAGGGAGCCGCGCGCGTCCTTGACCAGGCCATCGGTCGATTCCACCGCGCTGCGCGCGAGCTCGACCGTCTTGCGCAGATCGATGATCAACGCGCCGAAATCCCCGCGATGGAGCGCGGCCGTGGCGGTCAGCGCCTCGATCTGGGCGAGGATGTTGGAGATGCGGATCACGTTGTCCTCGCTCAGCAAGGCCGCCGCGCGCTCAGCGACGACGTTGACGTTGGCCATCACGTTGGGCGCGTCCTCGAACAGGCGCTCCATGGGCGACGGAACCGAGGGGATCGTCGCGCGCCGCTTGCCGTCGCGCGGCCGCAGCAGCTCGGCGCTGTTGGTCCCGCCGGAAAGGTTGAGGTAGGCGAGACCGGTGATCCCCTGCGCGGCGAGCGTCGCGACGGTGTTCGTCTTGACCGGCGTTCCCGGTCGCAAGGCGATGGTGACTTCGATGACCTCGATGTTCTTCGCGTCGATCTCGATCTTACTGACCGTGCCGACGGGCACGCCGCGCAACTGCACCTGCGATCCCTCGGACAAGCCGGCGACCGAGCCGCGAAAATAGACGTAATAATAGGTCCGCTGGTCGTGCAGATCGAAGCGCGCGATCCAGGCCACGAACACGAAGCCGCAGATGATGAGGGATAGAACGAACCCTCCAACGAGCGTGTAACTGGCGCGGTTTTCCATGTGGGGCGGCTCTCAGCTTTCGTGGCGCGCGGCGCGACCGCGGGGGCCGTGGAAGTACTCGCGGATCCAGGGATGGGGATTTTCAAGCAGCTCGTTCAGCGTGCCGACGATAATACGGCTGTCGACCAGCACTGCAATGCGATCGGTGATCGTCACGAGCGTATCGAGATCGTGGGTGACGATCACGACGGTCAGCCCGAGCGCCCGTTGGAGATCGCGGATCAGCTGATCGAAGGCTGCGGCCGAGATCGGATCGAGACCCGCCGTCGGTTCGTCGAGGAACAGGATCTCGGGATCGAGCGCGAGCGCGCGGGCCAGCGCGGCGCGCTTGCGCATACCGCCGGATAGTTCCGACGGGAATTTCGCGCCGGCTTCGGCCGGAAGCCCGACCATGTCGATCTTCACGCGGATCAGGTCCCCGACCAGCTTGGCCATCAGATCGGTGTGTTCGAGGAACGGCACGCGGACGTTCTGCGCGACAGTCAAAGCCGAGAACAGCGCACCGTTCTGAAACAGGACGCCCCAACGCGACTGCAGCGCCTTCCATCCCGCCGTGTCGAGCTTCGCCGTCGGGCGTCCGAGCACGTCGATGGTGCCGGCTTCAGGGCGCTTGAGACCGATGATCGTGCGCAGCAGCACCGATTTGCCGGATCCCGATCCGCCGACCACGCCGATCACCTCGCCGGACCGCACGTCGAGATCGAGGCCGTCATGGATCGTGTGGCCGCCGAAGCGCGTGACCAGACCACGCACCCGGATGACCGGCTCATCCGCTGCCACGTTCATACGCCCATGATGGAGAACAGGATGGAGAATGCCGCATCGGCGATGATGACGAGGAAGATCGATTCGACCACGGCCTTGGTCGTCATGCGGCCGACGCTCTCGGCGCCGCCCTCGACCTTGAGCCCCTCGTAGCAACCGACGAGGCCGATCAGCAGGGCGAAGACCGGAGCCTTCACGAAGCCGACCCAGAACGTGGCCGGGGTGACGGCGCTGCGCAACTGCTCGAAGAACTGCGCCGGCGACAGGCCCAGTGCGACTATGGACATCATCGCCCCGCCGGCCAGCC
>JANNTF010001091.1:0-1356 GCA_031403455.1 Alphaproteobacteria bacterium
CTGCCGTTGCCGCGCGCGGCGCATCACTTTCAGATGTTCCTGACCTACGCGATTCTCGGTCAGATCACGATTGCCGGGGTCGGTCTCGCCGCGCTGGTGGCGAGTGATCGGCTTGCCGTCGCCGGGTATTTCTATGTCGCCGGCAACATCGTGGGGCTCTTCAAGATGTGGTGGTTCTGGGAGGGTCGCCATGATTTCCGTGATCTCGTGCTCGCTGCGAGCCCCGATCCAGCGAAGCCCGGTCAGCTGCGCCGCGTACTGGCCGTCATTACGCCGTGGTTTCTCATCATCACCAACGCATTGATCTGGGCTGCAGGGCGCATCGCCGCCGCGGCACCGGACGGCGCGCGCTGGGGCACCGCGGCCGGAGTCACGTCGATCCTGCTGATCCTCATTCCGATCCTCGCCGGTGGCGCGACGGCGCTGGTGCGTGACACTGCGATGCCCGATGCGCGCAGCGGCAGCCCGCTCGCGCGCGCGCTCGCGGCGGTGACGGAGAAGACCCTGGGCGCCCTCATCTGGATCTCCGGGCTCTACGTGCTGGCGCAGCTTTGGGGCGTGTTCCTGATCGCCACGGAATCGACGGCCGCGGTGGCGCTGGTATGGCATCTCGTCTCGGTCGTCGCGATCCTGTTCGCGACCTCGATCATCTGGACGTTCCTGCGTGTCCTGTTCGACGCCTATGCGCCGCAGCGCGGGCCGCATGCGCCGGGCGACGACGACGATGGCGAGCCATCGGTGCAGAGCCGGTTGCGAACGGTTCTGCCCGTCATCCGCGGCGTCGTGCTCGGCACGGTCGCTGCGCTCGCCGTGCTGATCTGCCTGTCGCGCCTGGGCATCGATATCGGGCCGCTGCTCGCCGGCTTCGGCATCCTCGGCCTCGCGATTTCCTTCGGCTCGCAGGCGCTGGTGCGCGACATCGTGTCGGGCATCTTCTTCATCGCCGAAGATGCGTTTCGCGTCGGCGAATACATCGACACCGGACGGCTCAAGGGCACGGTCGAGAAGATCAGCATCCGCTCCGTGCAGCTGCGCCATCAGAGCGGCCAGATCCACACAATTCCCTTCGGCCAGCTGCAATCCGTCACCAATGCCAGCCGCGACTGGGCGACCGTGAAATTCAATCTCCGGCTCGAGCGCGACGCGAATATCGAACTCGCGCGCAAGACCATCAAGAAGATCGGGCAGGCGATGCAGGCGGACCCTGAATTCGCCGCCGAGTTCATCCAGCCGCTGAAGCTGCAGGGCATGGCGGAGATCACGGATTCGGCGCTGGTGATCCGACTCAAATTCACCGCCAAGCCGACGCGCACGAGCTGGCTGCAACGCGAAGCGCTCAAGCGCGTCTATGCCGGC
>JANNTF010001092.1:0-1048 GCA_031403455.1 Alphaproteobacteria bacterium
CGCGTGCGTAATTTTCGCCTGTACTTTCTCGGGCAGATTACTTCCAACGTCGGTACCTGGTTTCAAACCATCGCGCAAGCCATGTTGGTTTTGGAGTTGACTCATAGTGGCAAAGCGCTGGGTGTGCTCGCCGCATTGCAATTCACGCCCATGCTGTTTTTGGGTACCCCGCCGCCGTTGACGAACAGGAAGCGCTTGCAGATCTCGCGCAGGATCTCCAGCTGATACGCGGCCGTGGGGTGCAGGCAGACGAATACCAGGCGCCCCTCCGCGCGCAGCTTGCGGAAGAAATCGAGCATGAAGCCGATATAGCCGTCTTGCGTGTTGAACTGCGGTTCGTCGAACAGATGCACGAGCGGATAGGCGCTGGTCGCGTGCTCCAGGAGGAAGGACGGTCGCGATCTGCGGAAGTGCCTGACCTGATAGGATTGGTGATAGTGGATGGCCAGGCGGTCGCGCTCGCGGTATCTGACGCGCTGCATATCCTGGCCGGCGACCACGACGCGCCCGGTCGACGGCACATTGGACCCCGCGATCATCTCGAACAACGTGGTCTTGCCGGCGCCATTCGGCCCCATCACGCCGACGATCTCGGGCCGCGCAAAGACACGGTCCGTCGCGAGTTGAAACGCCGGCGTGCGATCGAAGAGGCCGCGACGATAGATCTTGGCGACTCTTTCAAGGGCGAGCAGCGGCACGTCGCGCATCACAACCCGCCGAGAAGCTGGCGCTTGAGGCGCAGATCGGCAGAGAGGACCGCCGCGTCGCCCGACCAGGCCACCTGGCCCTGCGCCAGGACGACGACGCGATCGGCGACGGCGAGCGCGATGTCCGCATTCTGCTCGACCACGATGCTGGCGATCCCCGCCGCGCGCAGCTGGCGGATGACGCCCAGCACATCGTCGACGATCTTGGGTGCGAGGCCCTGGCTCGGCTCGTCGAACAGCATGAGGCCCGGTGCGCCGAGCAAGGCGCGCGCGATGGCGACCATTTGCATCTCGCCGCCCGAGAGCGTCTCCGCTTCGCGCGTCAGCAGATAGTTGAGCGG
>JANNTF010001093.1:0-3221 GCA_031403455.1 Alphaproteobacteria bacterium
CGCCGCCGCTTCCGCGCTCAGTCCCACCGTGCCGACCGGCGGCTGGCTGAACACGGCCGTTGCGATGCAACCATGATCGAACTGCGTCGGGTTGTCGTTGAACAACGTCTCCGCCAGGCCACGGCCCTCGGCGATCGCGACCGGAGTCAGGTTGACGCGATCCGTGACGTCGCCGATGGCGTGGATTCCGGGCGCCGTGGTCGCCTGAAACTCGTCGACGGCAATCGCGCCCGCCTTGTTCAGCGTCACCCCCGCCTGCTCGAGCCCGAGGTCGCGCGTATTCGGACGCCGGCCCGTCGCCATCATCACCTGATCGACCTCGAGATCGCGGCCGTCGGTCAGAGTCAGACGCAAGCCGCCCGCAACCCGCGCGATGCGCGCGGCTTCGCTACCGGCCCAGATGCGAATGCCCTTCTTCTCGAGCTCGCCTTGCAGGTGGCCGCGAATTTCCTCGTCGAAGCCGCGCAGCACGCGCTCGGCGCGAATGATCTGCGTGACCTCGGATCCGGCCGCCCGGAAGATGCCGGCGAACTCCACCGCGATATAGCCGCCGCCGAGAATGGCGATGCGCTTGGGCAGCACGGTCAGGTCCAGCGCCGCATCGGAGTCGATCGCGAGTTCGGCGCCGGGGATCGGCAGCCGCTCGGGATGGCCACCGGTCGCGATCAGAATGTGCTTCGCGGTGATCCGCTTGCCGCCGACGTCGACCGTGTTGGGCGCCACGATTCGCGCGCGGCCGTCGATGATCGCCACCTTCGAATCCGTCAGCAGCTTGATGTAGATGCCGTTGAGCCGATCGGTCTCGCGGTTCTTCGCGGCGATCAACGCGCCCCAATCGAAGCGCGCGCCGTCGACACTCCAGCCATAGCCACGCGCATCTTCGAGCTCCTCCGCGAAATGCGTCCCATAGACCAGGAGCTTCTTCGGCACGCAGCCGCGCAAAACGCAGGTGCCGCCGACGCGACGATCCTCCGCGATCGCGACCTTCGCGCCATAGGCGGCCGCGCGCCGCGAGCCGGCCACGCCGCCAGAGCCCGCACCGATCGTGAAGAGGTCGTAGTCGAAACCCATCAACTCACTCCTTCAGGGCATCCAGCGTGCGCGAATGGAACTCGCGGCGCCACAGCACGAGCAGCACCAGGGCGCTGATCGCCATGAGCAGCACGGGGTGCACGAACCATCCCAGCGCCGCCAATCCGAAATAATAGGCACGGATCCCGGAATTGAAGTGCTGTGTCGCGATGTCACTGATGCGCGAGGCGCGCGCGACCACGCGTCTTCCGTCATCCATCGCCCCTTGGCTGCCATGCGGCGGCGCCGCGCCCATCACGATCATCAGATAGTTGAACTGTCGCATCGACCAGGTGAATTTGAAGAAGGCGTAGATGAAGATCACGATCTCGAGCGCGATCTTGACGTGCCAGGTCGCCTGCCCCTGCCCTTGCGCGAAGGGGACCTCCGCGACAAGGCCGACGACGCGGTCGCCGGCGCCGAGCACCGCGATCAATCCGCCCAGGATCAGCAGCGAGGTCTGCGCGAAGAATGTCGGCGAGCGGGCGATGTTCGCCACCAGCGTCGAATCGTAGATCCGGTTCTCGCGCGCCAGCATCTGTTCCATCCACCGGATGCGATGCCGCGCGGTCGCGCCCATGAGCCCGTGTTCGCCGAAACGGTGATCGGCCAGATAGGTGTAGCCGGCGAAGAGAGTGCCGAACACGGCGAGAGCGAGAAGATCGAGTTGCGAAAGTCCACCCAGCATGGATGCCGTTGTGGCACGCCGCCGCCCGGTTGCGTCAAGCCGCTCCTCGACGCCCCGACCTCACGAACTCACTCGACCGTCACGCTCTTGGCGAGATTGCGCGGCTGGTCGACATCGGTGCCCTTGAGGACGGCGACGTGATAGGCGAGCAGCTGCACCGGGACGATGTAGAGGATGGGCGCGACAAAGCGGTCGACGGCCGGCAACTCGATCGACGCCCAGGCGACACTGCCGGCCCTCTCGATGCCCTTCTTGTCGGAGAGCAGGATCACGCGGCCGCCGCGCGCCGCGACTTCCTGCATGTTCGACGCGGTCTTCTCGAACAGATCGTCGGTCGGCGCCACCACGATCACCGGCACGTCCTCGTCGATCAGCGCGATCGGCCCATGCTTCATCTCGCCGGCTGGATAGCCCTCGGCGTGGATGTAGGAGATTTCCTTGAGCTTCAGCGCGCCTTCCATGGCGACCGGGTAGGACGAGCCGCGGCCGAGATAGAGGACGTCGCGCGCCTCGGCGACCTTGTGCGCGAGTTTCCGGATCGCCTCGTCATGCGCGAGCACCTCGGCCACGCGCGCCGGCGCCTCGGTCAGGGCGACGGCGAGCTTCGCATGGGTCTTCGCATCGATGGCGCCGCGGGCCTTCGCCGCGGCGAGCGCCAGGCAGGCCAGAACGGTGAGCTGTGTCGCCATCGCCTTGGTCGACGCGACGCCGATCTCGGGTCCGGCATGGGTCGGGAACACCACATCGGAATCGCGCGCGATCGTGCTTTCCGGGGCGTTGACGATCGAGGCGATCGTCTGGCCTTCGCGCCGCGCATGCTGAAGCGCCGCGAGCGTATCGATCGTCTCGCCGGATTGGGAGATGAACAGCGCCGCGCCGCCCTTGGGCAGCACCGGCTCGCGGTAGCGGAACTCCGAGGCGATGTCGGTGTCGACCGCCAGGCGCGCATATTGCTCGAACCAGTATTTCGCGATCTGGCCGGCGTAGTACGACGTGCCGCAGGCGACGATCGTCAGGCGCGGCAGCGTCGCAAAGTCGAATGGCAGATTTGGCAGTCCGATCGCGTAGGTCGCCGGGTTCATGTACGCGCGCAAGGTGTCGCCGAGGACGGCCGGCTGCTCGTGGATTTCCTTGTGCATGAAGTGGCGGTGATTGCCCTTGCCGATCAGCGCGCCTGACAGCGCCGTCTCCTTGATCGGTCGTTGCACCGGGCGATCGTCTTTGTCGAAGATCTCCGCCCCATCGGCCGTCAGCACCGCCCAGTCGCCATCGTCGAGATACGAGATCCGGCGCGTGAGCGGCGCCAGCGCGAAGGCGTCGGAGCCGAGAAACATCTCTCCGGCACCCCAACCGATCGCGAGCGGCGAACCCTGGCGCGCCGCGAGCAGCAGCTTGTCGTGGCCCGCGACGAGCACGCCGATCGCGAAGGCGCCGTGGATGCGCTTGAGCGCCTGGCCCATCG
>JANNTF010001094.1:0-3287 GCA_031403455.1 Alphaproteobacteria bacterium
ATCGGCGACGCCATCGCCGGTCGTGGTGTTCTTCTATGGCGGAAGCTGGCGGCGGGGTGAAAAAGAAGCCTATCGCTTTGTGGCCGAGTACCTGACCCGCATGGGCTGCGTGGCCGTGATCGCCGATTATCGCCTCTATCCGGCGGTTCGATTTCCCGCCTTCGTGGAGGATGGCGCGGCTGCCATCGCGTGGGCGCGGGACAATGCGCAGAGGCTCGGCGGCGACCAAGGGCGGATTTATGCCATGGGTCACTCCTCGGGTGCGCATACGGCCGTCCTGCTCGCGCTCGAGCCGCGCTATCTCGCGGCAGTCGGACGGTCGCCCGGCGATCTCGCCGGTGTGATCGGGATTTCCGGTCCGTATGACGAGGATTTCTCAACGGTCCGCTGGCTGCGTGCGGTGTTTCCCGATACCGCCAATGCGGAAGAAGCGCGGCCGATCACGAAGGCTCGGCGAGGAGCGCCGCGGATGTTGCTCGCCAATGGTGGCCGCGACGGTCTGGTGTCACCCCGTCATGCCGTCGCGCTCGCGACGCGGCTGCGTGAACTCGGCAGCCCCGTGGATCTGCGCATCTACGATGCAGCCGGCCACGGCGACATCTTGCTGGGGCTCTCGACGACGCTGGCGGGCGGCTCGAGTCTGGGGGCCGACGTCCTGTCGTTCATCACGAGCTGAGCGCGCCGTCGGAATCGAAACCGGCGCTCGGAGATTCGGAGCGCCGGTTCTAGTCCAGGTCAATCTGACCGCAATCAGCGGGCTGCAGCGACCGCCCGCTTGGCCATGACAGAAATCAGATGCGCGCGATATTCGGGCGAGCCATGGATGTCGCCGTTGCACACGCTGGGCGGTACGGCGATGCCGTCGAGTGCGGCGGCGCTCCAATTCTTGCTGAGCGCCGCTTCCATCGACTTCATCCGGATCACGCCATTGCCGGCGCCGGTCACCACCACGCGCGCGCCGCTCGCCGTCTGCGCCACGAACACGCCGATCATCGCGTAGCGCGAGGCCGGCGAGGGGAACTTCACGTAGGCCGCCTTCTGCGGCGTCGGGAAGGAAATCTTCGTGATCAGCTCATTCGGCTTGAGTGCGGTCTCGAAGACGCTGATGAAGAAATCATCCGCCCCGATCTGGCGCTGATCGGTATGGATCATCGCGCCGAGCGCCAGCACGGCGGCGGGATAATCCGCCGCCGGATCGTTGTTGGCGACCGAACCGCCGATGGTCCCGCGATTGCGAACCTGCGGATCGCCGATCCCCTCGGCCAGCACGGCGAGCGCCGGAATGGCCTTCTTGACGTCGGCCGAATTGGCGACCGAGGCGGGAGTCGCCATGGCGCCGATGGTCAATCTCGCGCCAGCCGCGGAAATACCGCGCAGATCGGTCAACCCGCCAAGATCGATGACGTCGGTGGGCTTCGCCAGGCGTTGCTTGAGTGTTGGGATCAGCGTCTGGCCGCCGGCCATGAACTTGGCGTCGGACTTGCCCTTGGCCTTCGCTGCGGCGTCCGCAGTCGATGAAGCCTTATGATAAGCGAAATCATACATGTCTCAGAACTCCCCTCTCACTCGGCGGCTGCGCGCCGGGCGCCGTTGATGATCGACCAGACTTTCTGCGGACTGGCCGGCATGTCCATGTGGCTCAGACCGTACTCCTTCAACGCGTCGAGCACGGCGTTGATGACCGCCGGCGGCGAGCCGATGGCGCCGACTTCGCCGCATCCTTTCACACCCAGCGGGTTATGCGTGCACAGCGTCGTATGCGTCGCCACGCTAATCGATGGCAGGTCGTCCGCACGCGGCATCGTGTAGTCCATGTAAGAACCGGTCAGGAGCTGGGCGTCCTTGTCGTACACGCAGTTCTCGAGCAACGCCTGCCCGATGCCTTGCGCCACGCCGCCTTGCACCTGGCCCTCGACGATCATCGGATTGATCACGCGCCCGACATCGTCGACGGCGGTGAATGCGATGACGGTCGTCACCCCGGTATCGGGATCAATCTCGACCTCGCAGATATGACACCCACCTGGGAAGGTGAAGTTCTTCGGATCGTAGAAAGCGTTCTCGTCGAGCCCCGGCTCCAATTCTTCGAGCGGATAGTTGTGTGGCACATAGGCCGTGAGCGCCACCTCGCCGAATGTCTTGCTCTTGTCCGTGCCGACGACCGTGAACTTGCCGTCCTTGAACTCGATGTCGTTGGCCGAGGCCTCGAGCAGATGAGCGGCAATCTTCTTGGCCTTGGCCACCACCTTGTCGAGCGCCTTGACGATCGCCGTGCCACCGACCGCCAGGGACCGCGAGCCGTAGGTCCCCATGCCGAAGGGAATCTTGGCAGTGTCGCCATGAACGATCTCGATCTGATCGATGCCGATACCGAGGGTTTCGGACACGATCTGGGCAAAAGTCGTCTCGTGCCCTTGGCCATGGCTATGCGAGCCGGTGAGGATCGTCACCGAACCGGTGGGGTGAACGCGCACCGTCGCGGCCTCGTAGAGGCCGGCGCGCGCACCGAGTGCACCGGCAATGTTGGACGGCGCGATGCCGCACGCTTCGAGATAGGTCGAGATGCCGATGCCGCGCAGCTTGCCCCGCTTCTTCGCCTCCGCCCGCCGCGTTTCGAAGCCGGCCCAGTTCGCGGAATTCATCGCCTGGTCCAGCGTCGAGAAGTAATCGCCGCTGTCGTATTGCAACGCGACCGGCGTCTGGTAGGGGAAGGCGTTGGTCGGGATGAAATTTCGGCGCCGGATCTCGACGCGATCCATGCCCATTTCCTTCGCCGCGATGTCGACGAGGCGCTCGAGGAGGAACGTCGCCTCCGGACGGCCGGCGCCGCGATAGGCGTCGACCGGTACGGTGTTCGTGAACACCGCCTTCACTTCGCAATAGATCGCCGGCGTCGTGTAAACGCCCGCGAGCAGCGTCGCGTAGAGATAGGTCGGGATGCACGAGGCGAAGGTGGAGAGATAGGCGCCCATGTTCGCGATCGTGTCGACGCGCAACGCGAGGAACTTGCCGTCCTTGTCGAGCGCGAGCTCGGCGTGGCTGTGATGGTCGCGGCCATGCGCGTCCGACATGAAACTCTCGGATCGCTCGGCGGTCCAGCGCACGGGCCGCTTCAGCTTGCCCGCAGCCCAGGTGACGATCGCCTCCTCGGCATAGTGATAGATCTTCGACCCGAAGCCGCCGCCGACATCGGGCGCGAAGACGCGCAATTTCGATTCGGGGATATGCAGCACGAAGGCGCCCATCAGCAGGCGGATCACATGCGGGTTCTGGCTCGTGGTGTAGAG
>JANNTF010001095.1:0-23392 GCA_031403455.1 Alphaproteobacteria bacterium
GAAGCACGCCGGCGCGGCGCCAAGCTGAAGCGATAGGCAAGGTCAACAATCGCAAGGCTCTCAACGACAATGTCGAGACGAACCTCGCCGGCGTGGTGGTGGAGATCGAGGCGGTTCTCGATCGTTGAGTCACCACCCCGCGCGCTTAGCGCGCTGCCCCACCTCGAGTCGAGAAGGGGCGACTTGTTATTGGATCATCGCGGGCCGGGGTTGGAAAACGACGGCCGCCTCGCTGCTGTAACTCTCGAGTTCCGGCACGGGGAGGCCCGGAACCTTGGCGGTTTCGTCCCAGTGCCGCAGCGCCACGGCGTCCCGCCACCAGGCTTCGGCCTCGAATGCCGTGATCTCCGCAGCCGACATCGGACCGCCCTGCAGCGCGAGACTGCGCACGGAATCCGGCGAGAGCTTGCCGAAGTAATCCGGCTCCACCGCGCAGAGATAACGCTTCGCCGGCACATGCAGTCGAACCGGCTCGCTGACCGCGGCGCCGAAATGCTTCGTGAGCTGCTTCGCGCCGAGACGCTCGTGATGATCATCGATCCCGCGCTTCGCCGGGGACTCGCCGAAACGATGGCTCAAGTGACCGATGTCATGCAACAGCGCCGCGACGACCAGGGCCGAGGACGCATTGTCACCACGCGCGAGGGCCGCGCACTGCAAAGCGTGATCGCGCTGCGAGATCTCGTGCAGGCCATAGCGACGGTCGCCCTTCTCCGTGTAGAGCGCGACGATCCCACGCCAAACTTCATCCATCGTCGTCACTCCTCATGTGGCGGTCAATCCGTCGAGATAGCTCGCATGGCCGAGACGCGAGCGCAGCAGCGTGCTCGGGCGGAGGCTAGCGGCCGGTTGCAGGCGCTCGAAGCGAATCATGCTCTCATCGAGGGAGCCGGAATGCAGCGCCTCGGTGAGCGGGCGCCCGCTCAGCCCGTCGGTCGGCAGAGCCAGAAGCTCGAGGATGGTCGGCACAAGATCGAGCAACCCGGCGGGCGCGACGATGCGGGTGCGCTCGCGCAAGGTCGAGCCGGAGAGAATCAGGACGTTGGACAATTCGCGCGGGTGCAGCCCGCCATGCATCCCACCGCCGAGCGGGATGTCAGCGTCGAAGACACACACGCCTGGAACACCTGCCGCATCGGGCTGATCGCCGTGACGCAGCGTGAACACGACATCCGGCTGGCGCGGATGCGTGATCCCAAGGACATCGAGCGTCGCCTCGCCGCCACGGCGCGTGAACGCGGCGCCGAACCAGGGCTGATCGGCGAGCCAGCGCAGCAGGTCGCTCTCGCGCCTCGCATCCGCACGCAGCGCGTAGACGAAGGTAGCCGCTCCAGGGACAACGACCAGCTCCTCCGCGATCGGCAACCGCTCGGCCACGCGCCAGCCGCCGTCGCGCAGCGCGGCCGCAATGTCGAGACGCTCGATCCCCGTGATGTGACCGTGATCCGAAGTGACGATGATCTGCGTGCGCTCTTCCTCGCCGCTTCGTGACCGCCACTCGAGCACGCGCGCGACCACGTCGTCCGCCGCCGTCTCGGCCAGCGCAGCCTCCGGAGAGCCGACGCCGCATTGGTGATAGGTGGAGTCCGGCTCGCCGGACCAGAAGATCGCGACGTCGGGATCGATCTCGGGGAGCACATAGTCGGTGAACATCCGCGCCGCGTAGTCGATCGTGGCGCTGCGCGGGATCGCATGTGTCGGCAGCTTGCCAAATCGCGCCTCGACAACGGCCACCGCCGACATCGGCGCGGCGATCGTCGGATGGACGGACCACACGAAACCATGCGGCGGCGCGGCGCCCTCGGCGAGGATGCGGCTCGTGCCGGGCGAGGCCGTCGACACGACGGCATAGCGGCATCCCGCTTGCGCCAGCCGTTCCGCGAGCGTGAGGCGGGACAGCAAGCGGCCGCGCACGCGCGCGATTTCGGCGAGATCCGCGGCGCTCGCCGTCGCGATCGCACGATCGGGGAAGATCGTCGGATCGTAGAAGTCATTCGCGATCAAGCCGTGCTCGCCAGGCCGCGCGCCGGTGACCAGCGAGGCGGCGGCGACGCGCGTCTCGCTGGGAAAGACCGTGCGTGAATTCGGATACCAGACGCCTTCGCGCCGCAAGCGCCACAGCGCGGGCGTGCGCACCGGATCGATGCGATCCGGTCGCAGGCCGTCGCAGACGATGATGATGAATCGCGGCGTCATGCGAAGGCGAGATTATCCGGCCGCAGATCCATGAAGTAGAAAGTGTAAGGCCGCCAGTGCACGGATTTCTTCACGCCATAGGTCTCGAGCGGCTGATAGAGGATCGTGCCGGGACACTCGTCCTCCCAGATGTCGAGCATGCGCGCGAACAGGGCGCGGCGCTGGGTGAGGTCGGTCTCGGATTCGAGCGCGTGGCCCGCCGCGTTGAAGCCCTGCACGCTCGTCCATTCCTTGCGCCGCTGCGGGCCGCCGGCCGGACCCCAGGAAACCCATAGCGCGCCCAGCGGATCGGGAAAGCGCGTCGAGTTGGACCACTGGCCGACCTGCTGCCCGGGCCCCTGCATCTGGGAGAAATTCTCCACTACCTGCAGCGCGGCGTTGATGCCGACGGCCTTCCACATCTCGACGATCACCTGCGCCGCATCGAGCGAGCGCGTGTAGTAGTTCGGCGCAGCGCGGTAGACGATCGGCTCGCCCTTGTAGCCGGCCTGCCGCAGCAGGGTCTTCGCGCGCATCGGATCGTAGGGGATGCCGCGCCCCGGCAGGAACATGTCGCCGAACTCGGCATAATTGTGACTCGGCGGCACGACGGCGCGACCAAACCACAGGCCGTCGACGAGCAGTTTGCGGTCGATCGCGAGGCTGAGGGCCTGGCGCACGCGCTTGTCGCCCATCGCCGGGCCGCGTTCGTCGAAAGTGAGCACATGACTATTGGCGAGCACGACCGAGCGCGTCTCCGCATCGCGTACGCGTTCGATCGTCTGGATCTGATCCGGCGGCACGTTGGTGATGATGTCGAACTCGCCCGCCGCGAGTCCGGCAACGCGCGAGGCGAGCTGCGGGATCGCGCGGAATAGCACGCCGCGCGCATGGGGCCGACCCATCCAGTACGCGTCGAAGGCCTCGAGTTCGTAGACGTGATCGCGCTGCAGACGCTTGACGCGGAACGGGCCCGTGCCGACAGGGTTCTGCCCGAAGCCGTCGAGGCCTTGCGCCTCGTAGCTGCGCTTGTTGACGATCCACGATGCCCAGGAGGCGAGCCGCTGCTCGAGCAGCATGTCGGGTACCCGCGTGCGGAAGCGCACCGTGTAGCGGTCGAGCGCCTCGACCTGCTCGAGCACGCCGAAATAGGCCGGACCCTCCGGGATCGTCCGCTTGGCGCCCCATAATCGGCCTTCGGCGAAGGTGAAGGCCACGTCGTCGGCGCTCAGCTCGTCGCCATTGTGGAACTTCACGCCCTGGCGCAGCTTGACGATCAGCTCGCGCGGGCTCACGCGCTCCCACGCTTCCGCGAGATGCGGCTTGAGCCCGCTCCCGCCGCCGTCGGGCGAACCCAGGAAGTCGCGCCGGATCAGCGTGTCGAAGATCGAATAGGTGATGCGCGTGCCGATATTGCTGAGCTCAAGCGCGGGTTCGAGCGTCGGTGGCAGATCGGCGACCGCGACCGTCAGCATCGGCCGACGATCGCTCTGGGCCAGCGCATGCGGCGTTGTGATGACGAAGGGCGCCGCGAGACCGGCGACGACGTGGCGGCGAGTGAGGCGAGGCATGGCGGCTCCTGCGGTCTGAGTTCGGGATGAGGGACGCGACGTCATTTCAGCGTCGGGTCGAGGCGATCGCGCAGCCAGTCGCCGACCAGGCTCATCGACAGCGTCGTGAGCACGATCGCGAGGCCGGGGAACACCGCGATCCACCACGCGGATTGCAGATACTCGCGGCCATGGCCGACCATGTTGCCGAGGCTGGTGAGCGGCGGCTGCACGCCGAGGCCGAGGAAGGACAGTCCGGTCTCGAGGATGATGTGTTCCGGGAAGTTGAGCGTGATGTTCACGATCAGCGCGCTGGCGATATTGGGCAGGATGTGCCGCCCATAGATCCGCCACGGCGAAGCGCCGAGCTGGCGGATCGCCACCGCATAGCCGTGCTGTCCCGCCGACAGTGTCATCCCGCGCACCAGGCGCGTATAGCGCTCCCAACCGAACAGCCCCATCAGCGCGATGAACAGCGGCAGCGAATTGCCGAAGAAGGCGAGCACGGAAAGCGCGATGATCATGAACGGCATCGAGGCCTGGAAATCCACGAGCACCATGACGGCGTCGTCGACCCAGCCGCGGAAATGCGCGGCGAAGAAGCCGAGTAGCGTGCCGATCACGGCCCCGATCGCCGTGCCGAGCAGGGCCACGAGCAGGCTCATCCGGATCGAATGGACGAGCCGGCTGAGTACGTCGCGGCCGAGCTCGTCCGTACCGAGGACATGGCGCAGATCGCCGCCGAGAAACACGGGCGGCGCCAGGCGCGCGCGCAGATCGATCTGCGCGTAGGGATAGGGCGCGATCAGCTCGACGAGAAGCGCCACGACCACCATCGCGACGAGCCAGGCGATGCCGAGCACGACGAGCACGGGATAGCGCGCCAGCCAGCGCCCGAGGCGCTGCGACCAGCCGAGGCGACGCGGCGCGGCACTGGTCATCGCATCCGAGGCCGCCATGCTCAGCTCTCCTTGAGCACGGCAGAGCGCACCCGCGGATCGAGCCAGCCATAGAGCAGATCGACGGTCAGATTGCTGACCACCATCGAAGCAGCGACGAAGAGCAGGATCACCTGCACGACGGCGACATCGCGATTGGCGACCGCGACGACGAGCTGCCGGCCGATCCCGGGCCAGGCGAAGACGCTCTCGGTCACGATCGCGCCAGCGATCAGACTGCCGACCATGAAGCCGATCACGGTCACGGTCGGAATCGCGGCGTTGGGCAAAGCGTGCCAGTTCACGACGCGATACCACGGCACGCCCTTGGCGATCGCGGTGCGGATATAGGGCTGGCCGAGAACCTCGAGCATGGTGGAGCGCGTGAAACGCGCGAGGATGCCGGCGCCGGCCGTTCCCAGCACGATGATCGGCAGCACGGCGTGGACCCAGCTCTCCGAACCGCCCGACGGCAGCCAGCGCAGATTGACCGCGAAGACCAGCACGAGGAGCAGGCCGAGCACGAAATTCGGCACCGAGTAGCCGAGTACCGAGGCCGCCATGGTCGTACGATCGATCCAGGTGTCGCGGTGAAGCGCCGCGTAGAGTCCGGCCGGAACGCCGAGCAGGATCTTCACCAGCAGCGCCGGGACCATCAGCCGCAGGGTGTCGGGCAGACGCTCCAGCACCAGGGTCAAAGCCGGGCGGCGGTCGCGCATCGAGTAGCCGAGATCGCCCGAAACGATGGCGCCGAAATAGTTCAGATACTGCCGCCACAGCGACTCATCGAGGCCCCAGGCCTCGCGAAAAGCGGCGATAGCGTCGGGCGGCGCCTCGGCGCCCATGATCATCATCGCGGGATCGCCCGACAGCCGCAGCACGACGAAGGCGAACGTCACCACGAACAGGATCGTCGCGACGGCGCGGAAGGATTTGCCGACGAGGAAGCGCAGCATCAGCTCATGCCCGCGCGACGAGATGGCAAGCGACGCGATGACCATCAGCGAGGGTCGCGAGCGGCGGCTCGACGTCACGACACAGCGCCGTCGCGTGCGAGCATCGCGTGCGGAACCGGCAACCCGTCGCGATCGCCAGCGGACTCGGCGGATCGCCCGCGAGCAGGATCCGTTCGCGCCGCCGGTCCGGATCGGCGACCGGCACGGCGGAGATCAGCGCCTGGGTGTAGGGATGCTCGGGATGGGCGAACAGACGATCGCGCGTCCCCTGCTCGACGATGCGGCCAAGATACATGACCGCGATCTCGTGGCTCACGTGATGCACGATCTTCAGGTCATGGCTGATGAAGACATAGGTGATGCCGAGCCGCCGCTGCAACATACGCAGGAGATTCACGACTTGCGCCTGGATCGACACGTCCAGGGCCGAGACCGGCTCGTCGCAGACGATCAGCTCGGGCTCGACGATCAGCGCCCGCGCGATCACCGCGCGCTGACGCTGGCCACCCGAGAGTTCATGCGGGTAGCGCGTGGCCAGCAGCGGGCCGAGGCCGACGGCATCGAGGACCTGGGTCACCCGGCGCGCGCGCTCGCCGTCGTCGCCGATGGCGTGGATCGCAAGCGGCTCGGCAATCTGGGCGCCGATGGTGAGCCGGCGATCCAGCGCGCCGAGCGGATCCTGGAAGATCATCTGCAGGCGGCGCCGCTGGCGTCGCCAGGCCGCATTCTCCCGCGCCTCCACGCGCTCGCCATCGAAGCGGATCTCGCCGCTCGTCGGCGCGATCATGCCGAGCAGCAAGCGGCCAAGGGTCGACTTGCCGCAGCCGCTCTCGCCGACGATGCCGAGCGTGGTTCCCTTGCACACGCTCACGCTGACATCGTCCACCGCGCGCAAGGCGGTGCGGCGACCGAACCAGTCGCCGGGCTGGCGGACGCGAAAGTGACGCGCGAGGTGGCGCGCTTCGAGCAGCGCCTCGGTCATGCGGCGGCGCGCGTGCGAATCAGGCAGGCGGCGCTATGGCAGGGTCCGCGTTCAGCAAGCCGCGGCACCAGAGTCGCGCAGGCCGGCATCACCGTCGGACAGCGCGGTGCGAAGGCGCAGCCCGCCGGCAGGCGGCCCGGTTGCGGCACCGTTCCGGGAATCGGATGCAGCGACTCCTCGCCGGCCGCCATGCGCGGCAGCGACGCCAGCAGGCCGCGCGTATAGGGATGCTCGGGATGGGCAAAGAGCCGCTGCGTGCTCGCCATCTCGACCACGCGACCGCAATACATCACGGCGACATCGTCGGCGGTCTCCGCGACGACGCCGAGATCATGCGTGATCAGCACGATCGCCATGCGCTGCTCCGCCTGCAGCCGGCTCAACAGGTCGAGGATCTGCGCCTGGATCGTCACATCCAGCGCCGTGGTCGGTTCGTCGGCGATCAGCACGTCCGGTTCCCCGGCCAGCGCCATGGCGATCATCACCCGCTGGTTCATCCCGCCCGAGAGCTGATGCGGATAGTCGCGCAAGCGCTGGCGAGCCGCGGGGATGCCGACGCGATCGAGGAGGCGGGCGGCTTCGGCCTCCACCGCCGCGCCGGTCATCGCGCGATGCAGGCGCAACGCTTCCGTGAGCTGCATGCCGATGGGATGAACGGGGTTCAACGAACTCATCGGATCCTGGAAGATCATCGCGACGCGGCGGCCGCGAATGGCTTCGATCTCGCGCGCCGACTTCGCCAGCAGATCCTCGCCGTCGAGCAGGATGCGGCCACGCACGGCGGCGCGTGGCCCGAGGAGCCGCATCGCCGCCAGCATGGTGACGCTCTTGCCGCACCCGCTCTCGCCGACGATCCCAAGCGTGCGGCCGGCGGCGACGTCGAGCGATACGCCGTGCAACACCGGCAGCATCTCGTCGCCGCTGCCGAAGCTGACCTGAAGATCGCGAATCGAGAGGCGCGGCGCTTCCGTCGCCACCGCGCTCAGCTCCGCACGAGCTTGAAGTTCGCCGCGCGCAGATCCATCACGAAGGACGGCGCCGGCTTCCATTGCACTTCCTTGCGCTTGCCCGTGAAGGTCGCGTTCTGGTGGATCACGGTGTACGCGGGATCCTCGCGCTCGGCGATCTGGAGCATGCGCTGGAACACGGCCTTGCGCCGGGCGCGATCGGTCGAACTCTCGAGTTCGCCTGAGAGTTTGTTGAACTCCTCGTTCGTCCACTCGCCGACCTGCTGCTGCTGGCCGCTCGGTCCGTGCTGATTGACGATCGAACTCACGGGATCGGCGAAGGGCGCGGAGTTCGACCAGTCGCGCACGGCGCGCGGGCTCGACTTGTCGAAGATCTGCTGCCAGTTCTCGCGCATCTGGATCTGCACGTTGAGACCGGCGGCATTCCACATCGCGGTCAGCGCCTGCGCCGTGGCGAGCTGGTTAGTGTAGTAGTTGTTGAGCACGCGAAACGGGATCTGCTCGCCCTTGTACCCGGAAGCTTTGACGAGTTCACGGGCGCGCACGAGGTCATAGGCCGGCACGCGCCAATCCGCGTGGAACATGTCGGCGTAGTATTCCCACTGCAGACCGGCGGGCACCTTGGTGCGGCCGGCCCAGAGCGAGTCGACGATCGCTTCGCGATCCATCGCATGCGTCATCGCCTGCCGGATCCGCGGATCGACGAGTTGCGGATGATTCTTGTCGAACACGATCAGCCGGTGATTGCCGATCAGGCCGCCGACGACTTCGAAGCGCGAGTTGCGCTCAACACCGGGGATCTGATCCGGCGGCAGATCGCAGGCGAAATCATACTGGCCGGCCAGCAGCCCGTTCACGCGGCTCGAGATCTCCGGCACGACCAGGAAGCGAATCTCGCGGATCGGCGGCCTGCCGCCCCAGTACTCGTCGAAGGCTTCGAGCACGAGCGATTGGTCGGGCTTGAACTCCTTGACGCGGTAGGGGCCGGTGCCGGTGGGCTTGCGCGTGAAGGCGAGCCAGTTCTCCGCCTCGAGGAAGGCGCGCTTCGAGATGATCTCGCTGCCGTAGCGCTGGATGCGGCCCTCGAGCGTCACGTCCGACAGCTTGTTGATGAAGCGCAGCGTGTATTTGTCCACCACCTCGATCTTCTCGAGAGACGGCCACATGCGCTTGGCGACCGCCGGCACTTCCGGCGGCAAGCCGCCGCCGCGCGCCGAGGCGGTCTGCGCGAACAGCGTACCCTGGGCGGCAGCACCGCCTTCGGGGCCAAACATGCGCTCCGGTCCGAAGGTGAAGACCACATCCTCGGCCGTGAGCTCGTCGCCGTTATGGAACTTGACGCCGCGGCGCAGCGTCAATTCGATCGAGCGGTCATCGAGACGGCGCCATTCGGTGGCGAGCTGCGGGATCATCTCGCCGCGGCCCTGGTGATTGCGGCCGATCAGCGTCTCGAAGATGCTGGCGAACACGCGCTCGCCGACATTGCTCTGTTCGCGGAGCGTGTCGAGGGCATTGGCGTTGACGATCTGCTGCACAGCGATCGTCACGACGGGGCGGTCGTCGCCCTGGGCGCGGACACGGCCGGATGTCAGCAAGGCCGGTGCGGCCAAGGCGCTGGCGACGAGGCTACGGCGGTCAATCCGCGGCATGGCGGTTCTCCTGGTTGGGATGGATGGCGGTGAAGGGGATCGCGCGCTGCTGCAATCCGGACGGCGTCGCGCGGAAATGGGTGAGCGTGCGGTCCGCATGAGTGAGCCGCCAACTCAGCATCTTCTGCGCATAGTCGCGCACGATTCCGGCATAGGCGGGATCGTCGGCGCGGTTCACGAATTGTCCGGGATCGGTCTCGAGATCGAACAGCAGCGGCGGCAAGGCGGCGAAGTGGACGTATTTGTAGTCCGCGTCCTGCACCACGGCGAGCGAGGCGGTATCCATGGTGACGCCGAGCGCCGCCTCGGACTGCGAGTAATAGATGTCACGGAAATCGAACTCGTAATGCACCTCGCGCCGCCAGTCCGACGGCGTGTCGCCGTGGCAGAACGCCAACAGCGAGCGGCCATCACATTGCCGCGGGACCGGCAGGCCGAGCCAATCGAGGATCGTCGGCATGCAGTCGATCGTCTCGGTGAAATTCGCCACGACTCGACCGCGGCTGTCATCCGCGGCGCGACGCGGATCGCGGATGATCATCGGTATCCGAAAGCTCTGATCGAAATAGCCGATCTTGCCGAGCAGGTGATGATCGCCGAGCTGCTCGCCATGGTCGCAGGTGAACACGATCAGCGTATCGTCCCACTGACCGGTCTCGTGCAGATGCGCGAAGACGCCGCCGAGCTGATCGTCGATCTCGCTCATCAGGCCGTAATACGTGGCGCGCATCTGCCGCACTTCGGCCTTGCTCATGTCGCGGGCGAGATCCCGGCCGTCCTGGAAGAAACTCGCCTGGCCGATCGTGTCGAGGTAATGGCGCAGCAGCGGATGTTGCCGCGCTTCCTCTTCCGCCGTCGCCGCCCGAATCGGATCATCCATGTCGTCGGCGCTGTACATCGTGTTGTAGGGCGCGGGCGCGATGAACGGCGGGTGAGGTCGGTAGTAGCCGAGATGCAGAAACCACGGCTTGTCGCCGCGGCCGCGCAGGTAGGACAGGCCGCGCTCAGTGAACCACGCGCTGTCGGAGAACTCGCGCGGGATACGCGCAGGACGGCGTGTGGCGCCGGCCTCGCCCGGCGCGGCGCCTTCAGGTAGCCAGATATCTTCGCGGTTCGCGGGCAGCTTGTAGCCATGGCTCGCAAGCCAGCCGAAATAGGCGTCCTTATACGGTTCGAACGCGCCGACGGGCCGGAACCCGTCCATCACATCACCAAGCACGCGAAAGCGCGGATCGTCGGCCGTCGTCGTGCGCGGGTCGGGCGTCGTGGTCGTATAGCCGACCAGCGCCGGGTCGTAGCCGCCCTTGCGAAGCTCGAGGGCCAGATTGGTGAAGCGGCCATCGAGCGGGACCGTGTTCTGCACCGCGCGATGCGTCATCTGGTATAGGCCGGTGAGAAGACATGCCCGCGCCGGGCCGCAGGGAGCGGCTTGCGTGAAATGGTTGCGGAAGGTCACACTCTCGGCGCAGAGCCGGTCGATGTTCGGCGTCTTGAGATGCCGCGTTCCCAGTGCCGGCAGGATGTCGCCCCGCCACTGGTCGACGACGATCAACAGGACATTCCGCCTCGTGCTCATGCATTCCCCGCTGGTGAGCGAGAAACTTTAGGGAGTCTCGGCGACGATTCTGTTTCGCCAGCAAGGCGATTCGCCGACGCGGCGTCTTTTCTCTCAATCGAGCGGGACGGCCGTCCAGCCCGTGGCGCGTCTCGCGAAACGCAGCGGGCGGGCGTTGCTGCGCAGGCCCGGACCGAGCGCGGCCCCGAGACTCGCCGCGAGCACCAGCAAGACGCCGCCATGCGCCACGATCAGCTGCTCACCGGCATCATCGGCGCGCGGCTCCGCGAGCTGCGCGGCCAGACCCTTGCGCGCGCGTTCGACGAAGGCCGCGAGTGGCTCGCAGTCCGGCGGATCGGCGGCCCAATCGAATCCGTCGTTCGGCGTGCCGATCAGGCCGCCATCGAGCCGCTCCTGTAGATCCGCGATCGCTCGCGGTTCCAGCCGATGGGGAACCGCGACGATCGAGGCCGTACGCCAGGCCCGCGCCATCGGGCTGGCGACCACGCTGTGGATGCGCACGCGCGCCAGGACCTGCGCCGCGCGCACGGCTTGCATCTCGCCCGTTGCGTTCAGCGGCTGTTCGGGTCGCTGATAGATGCCGCGAAGATTGCCGTCGGTCTCGCCGTGACGCAGAAACAGGAATTTCTCGACCCCGACCGCGATGGGCTGGCCCGCAGCCATGACGTTCAATGCGGCGATGCCGCGCATGGTGCTTCCTCGGGACATCATGTCAATGGCCATGCCGCGCCCGCATATCGCCATAGGCGCCCGGCACGTCGCAGAGGTCGATGCAGCTCATCTCGGGTGGCTCGACCAGCCGCGTGCTGACGCTACCGTCACCGTCGAAACGGTGTTCGACATAGCCGACTGTCTTGCGGCCATAGGTCGGCTGCATGAACTCCGGCAGGATGAACGCCGTCGACGGCGCCCAGACATGGTCGACGCCGCCGCGGCGGAAGGCGCGATACTGATGCACATGGCCCGATGCGATCAGGCGGACCCGGGCCGGCAGCAATCCGCCGAGCAGGCGCCGGCGCGGCTCCGGATTGACGAAGCGGCCCGTGACATCGCTCTCCGCAGGATCCACGTGGAAGATCGGCTTGTGGATGAACAGCGCCATCGAGCGCGCGCCGGCATCGGCCGACGTGGCGGCGATGAAGTCTTCCTGCTCACGCGCCGCTGCAAGATCGCTGCCGATCAACTGCGCATTGACGCCCAGCAGGCGCCACCCGGGAATGTCGATGCTCCACCAATCCGGCCCGAAGACAGCGCAATAGCGGTCACGACGTGCATCGACGATCGGCTGCCGCGGCGCGATCTCCTGGCTGTCCCCGATGTCGTGATTGCCGGGGATGGCCTGCCACGCTTTGCCGAGTCGATCATGCCAGGCGCGTGCGGCCTGCAGATCCGCGAGCGAGTCCGCGCCGTCAATCGTGATGTCGCCTGAATTGACCACCAGATCGCAGGGCGAGCCGCGGAGATGGTCGGCGAGAGTGTCGAAGTTGGGCAGGAAGAACGGTTTATCGGCGCCGAGATGCGTGTCCGAGATCTGCGCAACGACGAAACTCATGCACTTTTCTCCGCTGGAAAAATGGCAGGTCGGCCCAAGCGGTAGCGGATAGCGGCGAAAAGACGCAACCGTCACTGCGCGGCCGTCATCGAAGTTTCACCCGTGTGCCACCGGACTCGCTTTTGCCGGCGGCATTTTTCCGCTTCCGCTTCTCAATGGTGAGGTCGATGCGAGTTTCGCGTTTCCTGATGCTGCTCCTTGCCATGACTTTCGCCGCACAGGCGCACGCACAGCGCACGGAGATCGTCGTCTATCACTACCAAACCGATCAGCGCTATGCGGCGTTCAAGGACATCATCCGCGCCTTCGAGTCGGAGCACCCCGAGATCAAGGTGACCGAAATCCAGAAGCCGGATACCACGATCACCGCCGACGTCCAGGCCGCTCTCGCGGCGCGGCGTCCGGTCGACATCGCCACGGTCATCGGCAAGAACGTGCTGTACTTCGTCACGAGCACGCCGGCAGTGGCGATCAACGACGATCCCGCGAAGGCGAAGTTTCTCGACGACTATCTGCCGCAATTCCTCGATGTCGGCCGGCGCGGCGAGAAGATCTACGCGATGCCGCATGCCTTCGGCACGCCGATGCTCTACTTCAACAAATCGCTGTTCCGTCAGGCGGGCCTCGATCCCGACAAGGCGCCGCGGAGCTGGAGTGACGTCATCGCCGCCGCCAAGCAGATCCAGGAGCGCACCGGCATCGCCGGCGTCGCGCATCTGCATGCGAGCAACAAGGATTACGGGACCATGCTGATGGTCACCAACGCCGGCGGGCGGTATCTCTCGCCGACCGGCGACCGCCTGCTCTTCGATAGCCCCGAGGGTATCGCGGCGCTGCAGCTCTGGCAGGACCTGGCGGTTCGGCACAAGGTGATGCCGCCCGGGAACGATCAGCAATGGGGCGCCGCGTTTCTCGGCGGGCGGCTCGCGATGTACATCACGTCGAGCGCGCTGCTCCGGCAATCCGTGCGCGTGAGCGAAGGCAAGTTCGAGCTCGGCGTCGCGAATTATCCGCGCTTCGACGAGCGTGTGCGCCGCGTGCCGAATTCCGGCGCCGCGCTGATGCTATACGCGCCCGCCGGTCCGCGCCGCGACGCGTCGCTCAAGTTCCTCGCCTATGTCTCGCGGCTCGAGGTGGCCAACCAATGGGCGCGCGAGTCCGGCTACATGCCCCTGATCCGCGAGCCGCTGCGCGATCCGGCCATGCGCCGCTATGTCGAGGAGTTCCCCTTCGTCGCGCCCGTCATTGCGCAGATGGCGGAGACGATCTCGACCGATGTCTGGGTCGAGAAGGGCTCGCTCGAAGCGCAGAGCATCGTGAGCGCGTTGATCGACGATCTCTGGGCCGGCAAGGGCACGGCGGCGGACCTCGTTCCCGCCGCGGTCCGCCGCGCCAACGCCGCGCTGCAGCGCTGAACGCATGAACGCCGTCGCCCGGGCGTCATTGCCACGCGAGGCCTTCAATCCGCTCGACTCTGTGAAGCGTCGCTTCGATGCGACACCCTACCTCTATCTCGCGCCGCTGCTGCTGCTGCTCGGCGTATTCACCTTCTGGCCGCTCCTGCACACGGTCTATCTCAGCCTGGTCTCCTGGAATCTGAATCCGGACCAGCCCACGCGCTTCGTCGGGCTCGACAACTACGCCGGCGTGATGCGTTCCTCGCTGTTCGCGGCCGCGGCCTGGAACACGGTCGTCTACATCGCCGCTTCGGTGCCGCTGAAGGTGCTGGCGCCAATCCCCGTCGCGATCTTCCTCTGGAGCCTCCACGGCGGCGGCCAGATCTACCGCACGCTGCTGTTCCTGCCGACGCTGTGCAGCTTCGTCGCCGTCGCCGTCGCGTGGCTGTGGCTGCTCAATCCGATGGGCGGCTATCTGCAGCTGATCGCCAAGGCCGCGGGATTCCACCTGCCCGCGCTGCTCCATGACGGCGCGACCGCGCTGTGGACGGTCCTGGGGATCGCCAGCTGGAAGCTGTTCGGCTTCCACGTGTTGCTCTATCTCGCCGGACTCGCGCGCATCGATCGCAGCCTCGTCGAAGCCATGCGTGTCGACGGTGCGCGCGATCTCCAGATCGTGCGGCACCTGGTCTGGCCGATGCTCGGGCCGACGACTCTGTTCGTGCTCGTCTCGACCGCGATCTTCACCACGCAGCAGGTCTTTACCCCGATCGACGTGCTGACCAAAGGCGGCCCGGCCAACTCGACGACCAACCTCTTCTACGTCGTCTATCAATACGCGTTCGTGACCTTCAATGTCGGCTACGGCGCAGCGGCGACGGTGCTGCTGCTGATCCTCGTCGGCCTAGTCACCTGGATGAAGTTCACGCTGTTCGAGCGCCGCATCCACTACCGGGACTGACTCCTGCGATGCTCACCCTTCCACTTCCCTGGCGTATCGCGGGCCACGCGCTGCTGCTCTTACTCTGTGCGCTCACACTGCTCCCGATGCTGCTCGTCATCGGCACCGCGCTGAAGCCGGCCAATGAGCTGTTCGATCCACTGCCTTGGCCGGTCAAGCCAACATTCGAGAATTTCGAGCGCATCTTCGCGGCGTCGTTCGGGACGTATCTCTGGAACAGCATCGGCACGACCGTGCTGCGTGTCGGCGGCCAGCTCACTTTCGCCATCCTCGCTGCCTACGCCTTCGCGCGCTGGACCTTCCCGCTACGCGGCGTGCTGTTCGCGGCCGTGCTCGCGGCGATGATGATCCCGCACTCGCTGACGATGATCCCGATCTACCTGATGATCGCGCAGCTCGGCTGGTTCGACAGCTGGGCGGCGCTGATCATCCCCAACCTCGCCTTTCCCTTCGGGGTCTTCCTGCTGCGCCAGCACTTCCTGGGCTTCCCGCGCGACCTTCTCGATGCGGCGACGGCCGATGGCGCCGGCCCGTTCACCACCTTGTGGAAAATCGTGCTGCCGAACATGGGACCAGCACTTGCCGGCCTCACCATCGTCGCGTTCATCGATTGCTGGAACGAATATTTCTGGCCGCTGCTCGTCACCGATTCCGAGCAGTCGCGCACGATTCAGATCGCGGTGCGGCGCTTTCTGGACTCCGAAGGTGCCGATAGTTTCGGCCCGTTGATGGCGGGCGTGACCCTCGCCTCCATGCCGGCGCTCGCTTTGTTCTTCGTCCTGCAACGGCGTGTGATGGAGACCTTCGTCTCGACCGGACTGAAGTGACTTTGGGCACGCGCGGCTAAGACAGCGCAGGCGCGGCGTCGATCAGTTGGCGCGTATAGACATGTGCCGGCGCGGCAAGGATCGTCGCGCTGTCTCCAGTCTCGACGATGCGCCCGTCCTTCATCACGGCGATGCGTTCACAAACCACGCGTATCGCGGCGAGATCGTGACTGATGAACAGGATGGCGAGGTGGCGGCGCGCGCGAATCGCCACCAGGAGATCGAGGATCTGCCGCTGCACCGTGACATCGAGCGCCGAGACGGGTTCGTCGCAGACCAGCAGCGCCGGATCGAGCGCCAGCGCGCGGGCAATGACCACGCGCTGGCGCTGACCGCCGGAGAGCTGGTGGGGATAGCGCTGGAGATACTCCGCGCTCAGCCCGACTTCCGCGAGCAAGCGCTCGCAGGTCGCGCGCAGGCGGGTGCGCGGACACAGGGCGTGCTCGACCAGAGGTTCGGCGAGCGCATCGGCGATCAGCAGCCGAGGATTGAGGGCGCCGGCGGGATCCTGCAGGACGATCTGGCAGCGCCGGGCGAAGCCGCGCCGATCGCGCGCGCTGAACGGGTCTTCGCCGAACACCGCGATCCGACCGCCGCACGCGGTCGCGAGGCCGACGATCGCGCGCGCCACCGTGCTCTTGCCCGAGCCGGACTCGCCAACGAGCCCCAGGCTCTCACCGGGACCGATCTCGAGCGATACGTCGCGTACGGCCTGCACATGGCCGCGGCCAAGGCCGAGCGCGTAGCTCACCTGGAGCCGCTCGATCCGCAGGGCCGGCGTGCCGCTTATGGCCGCGGCGCGACGGGGCGTCGCGGCCGGACGACGCGCGGCGAGCAACGCGCGCGTGAAGGCGTGGCGCGGCGTGGCGAACACCGCGGCGACGCTACCGCGCTCGACGATCTCACCGTCACGCATCACGAGCAGATCTTCGCAGATCCGCTCGACCACGCTCAGATCATGCGAGATCAGGACGAGTGAGAGGCCGCGCCGCCTGCGCAACCGGTCGAGCAGCGCGAGGATCTGCGCCTGGATGGTGACATCGAGCGCGCTCGTCGGCTCATCGGCGATCAGCAGCACGGGATCGCAGGCGATGGCCATCGCAAACGCCACGCGCTGGCGCTGGCCGCCCGAGAGCTGATGGGGATAGCGCGAAAGATAGGTGGCGGCCGGCACGAGCCCGACCTCTTCGAGCAACGCTGCCACGCGGCATCGTACGGCATGCCGGTCGAGCCGCAGATGGTGACGCATGCCCTCGGCGATCTGGCGGCCGATGCGCATGAACGGATTGAGCGCGCTCAACGCGTCCTGGAACACGAACCCGATCTGCCGGCCGCGGATCGTCGCGAGTTCGCGCTCGCTCGCGGTTCGGAGATCGATGCCGTCGAAAATCGCGACTCCCGCGATGCGGGCATTCGGCGGGGCAAGGCCGGCGAGGGCAGCCACGCTCAGCGACTTGCCGCTGCCACTCTCGCCGACGATGCCGAGGGAACCGCCGGCCGGCAGCGTGAAGCCGACATCGCGGACCACCTCGCGCATACCGAAGCGGACCGACAAGCCGGCAACCCGCAGCAAGCCGGCGTTCACGCTGCCGACCGCGGATCGACGAGACGCTGCAGGAGATCGGCGACGAGATTAGCCGCCACGACGCCGAGCGCGATCACCAGGATCACGGCCTGGATCAGCGGGTAGTCGCGACCGCGCACCGAGTCGAGCGCGAGGCGCCCGATGCCGGGGAGCCCGAACAGCGCCTCCATCGTCAGGGTGCCGCCGATCATGCCGGCAAAGATGAGTCCCGACATCGCGATCGCGACCGACAGGGCACCGGGCAGCATGTGGAACACCACGATGCGCCAGCGCGGCAGGCCTTTGGCGAGAGCGGTGCGTATATGAGCCGAGGCCGAGGCTTCCTTGAGGTCCTCGTGCAGCGGCTTCACGAGCTGACCCGCATTGTCGATCGCGAGGATCAGGACGGGCGCGATGATGGCCCCGAGCACCGGCATCCAGCGCAGCCACACGGCGAAGATGAGGATCGCCGCGAGTCCCACGCAGAAGGTCGGCACCGCGATCGACCACACATTGACGAATTCGACCGCGGCGGCGGCCGGCGAGCGCGGCCATACGAGCGCCGCGACGGCGAGGCCGATGCCGAGCACGAGACCGCCGGCCAATGCGCTGGCAGCGAACCACAGCGTGTGCGGCAACGCGGCGAGAACCATCGCGCTCACGGGCTGGCCGAAGCGCAAGGACGTGCCGAGATCGCCGCGCAAAGCGGCCGTGCACCAGGCCGTGAGCTGCGCGAGCCAGCCCGCCTCGAGACCCAGCGTGCGCCGCAGCTCAGCCTGCGCGTCGTCATCGAGATCGCCCTGCAGCGCGAACACGTCGACCACGTCGCCGGGGATGACACGCACCAGGAAGAACACGCCGACCACGATCGCCGCGACGATCGCGAGTTCGCGCAGCAACCCGGCCGTAACGCGCAGCGCGATCGCGCTCACGACAGGCGCAGCTCGGCGAGCGGATCGACGCGGCGGCGCAGCCAGTCACCCAGCAGCACGGTCGCGATGGTGGTCAGGGTGAGCGCGAACACCGGGAAGGCGACGGCGAGCGGCGAGCGCTCCACGAATGGAACTGCGTCCGCGATCATCCGGCCCCAGGTCGGCATCGACGGCTCCGCGCCGAGCCCGAAGAAGCTCAGCACCGATTCCGAGGTGATCGCGCGCGGCAGCACGATGGCGGCCTGCGTGACGATCGCACCGGCGACGTTCGGCAGGATGTGCCTGCGCAGGATCGAGAAGCGCCCCACGCCCATGGTCCAGGCGGCGTCGACATAGCCGGTATGCCGCTCGCGGCGATACGCGGCACGCGCGATGCGTGCGAAGAACGGCGCGAAAGCGAGGCCAAGTGCGACGACCAGCGCGGTCATGCCCGTCCCGAACGCGATCATCAGCGTGAGCGCGAGCAAGATGTTGGGCATCGACCGCAGCAGATCGACGAGTGCGAAGACGACGCCCTCGGTGACATGGCCGAACGCGACCGACAGCAGCGCACCGCCCGCGCCGAGCACGAGGGCGATGGCGGTCGCGAGGAACGCCACGCTCAGGGTAATTCGCGCGCCGGTGACCAGGCGGGCGAGGATGTCGCGACCCAGACTGTCCGTGCCCAAGAGATGCCGGGTCGACGGCCAGAGATTGCGCGCGCTCAGATCCTGCTGGAACGGATCGACGGCGACGAGCAGCGGACCCGCGACGGCGACGAGCAGGCCGAGTCCGAGCAACCACGCGCCGAGCCGTGCCCCGATTTCGCGCGACCCCGACGTGACGACAAAGCGCACGTCTCAGGACGCTCGGGTCACCGAAGTGAAGGCGAGACCCCCATCGACCCGATGCTGCGACCAGGTGAAGCCGGTCGTGAAGCCGCTGGTATCGCGGCGCACGCAGAGCGCGTTCGGCGCGTGCCCGACGACGATCGTGTAGTAGCGGTCCATCGCGCGCTCCCAGGCGTCGAGATAGACACTCCGGCGCTGCTGGTCGTCGACGGTGGCCACCGCGGCGTTCACCAGGCGGTCGAACTCGAGATCCTGGACTCCGCCCCAGAGCACGGGATTGGGACCGTCGCTCATCAGCCGCACATAGCGCAGGAAGATGTCTGCGCGCGGGCCCGAGGACATCGGCGCCAGATCCCAGTCGTACTGGCCGAGCCGCCGCTGCGCGCCGATATCGTCGAGCGCCAGATGCTCGACCTGGAAGCCGAGGCTGCGCATCGCCTGCACGGCGATCTGCGTGTATTCCTCCTGCCACGACACGATGCGCATCTGCACCTTCGCGGGATCGATGCCGAGTTCCCTCAACATCGCACGTGCCCGCGCCGGATCGGGCTTGGCGTGACGGTCGTTGTCGTGCAGCGCCTTGTCCCAGTAGAAATTCCCCGGTGCCGCCATCTGGTTGGTGACCACCGCGGCGTCGCCCGCGACGAATTTCATGTAGGCGGTCTTGTCGAGCATATAGCTGACGGCCTCGCGCACCTTCGAATTGTCGAAGGGCGGCCGCGGCCGACGGTTGTTGAACGACCAGAACCACCAGGTCGTGTCCTTGAAATGCTGGATTTCGAGCTGGGGATCCTTGGCGAGGCCGGCGGCCGCTTCGTGGCTGACGCGGCCGATATGCAGATCACCGGCGCGCAGCGGCAGGCTGTTGTCCTCGGCATCGCGCAGATCGAATTCGACCGCGGCGGCCTTCGGCAATCCGGGCTGCCAGTAGGCGGTGAAGGCCGGCGCGACCAGCCGTTGCTTCGGGACCCATTCGCCGAACATGAACGGCCCGGTACCGATCGGCTTGCTGATGGTCTCGTTCCAGCCAATCGAGTCAGGGGACAGGATCCACAGTTCGGAGAGCAGATTGAGCAGAGGCGCGTAGGGACTCTTGAGCACGAGCACCAGCGTGCGCGCATCGGGCGTCGCGATCTCGGTCGCCGATTTCATCGCCGAAGTCAGCCAGCCGCCGCGCACCTTGTCGCGCACACGTTCGAAATTGGCCTTCACATCGGCCGAAGTCATCGGCTTGCCGTCGTGGAACTTGACGCCCTCGCGCAGCGTGAAGCTGTAGGTCCGGCCATCCGGCGACAATGTCCAGCTCTCGGCGAGGAAAGGCTTCACGGTCCCGTCATCGGCGATGCTCGTGAGCGTCTCGACATAGACCTGCTGCACCGCGATCGAGCCGGTGTGCCGATGCGGGTCTGACGTGTCGAGGCCAAGCACCGCGATCTTGATCACGCCGTTGCGGGCCGGCTGGGCCGTCGCGAGCCGCGGCAGCAGCGCGGTGAGTCCGAGCCCAGATCCCGCCTGCAGGATTGCTCGACGGGCGAAGGCATTGGTCAGCTGATGTCTTTTCATGACGAGGTCACCTCTCGATTGGCGGTTCAGCGCATAGTCGGCAGGGCGCGACCATCGACATCGCCGGCCGGCATCCCGAGAAAACCGAGGATCGTCGGCGCGATATCGAGGATCGACGTTGGCTGCGCGTGGGTTCTCGGAGTCGTGCCGCCCGGCGGCCGCAGCAGCAGGAACGGACGCTGCTCGTAGTCGCCGAGCCCGCCATGCTGGCCGAAACCGGTGCTCGCCGGCTTGTCACTTTCGCCTACGACATAGGTGAGTCCCGGGAGGCCGAACGCGTTGAAGCCGAAGCGTTTCGCCATCGAGAAGGCGATGGCGAGCCCACCTGTCGCGGCAAGCCCGATCTCGGACAGCGCATCGCCGACATGGACCGAGGCGATCTCCGGTTGATCGCGCAGGAAAGCTGCGATCGGCGCCATGCGTTCGCGCGCACGCTTCGCGAGATAGATGAGACCGGCGCTGCCCTGCGGCGCGACCACGACGTCGTCGGAAGTCGGCGCTTCCTTGAGCCCGGCTGCGACAAGACGCGCGGCGACCGGCACCGTGCCGATGATCGATTCCTGACCGTGATCGGAGCCGACCAGGAACAGGATTTCGTCGCCGCCGCGCTCGAGCGCGCGCACCGCGGCCACGACTCGTGCGACGCAGCCATCGGCCGACGCGATGGCGGCGACATGCGCTGGCGAGCCGAGCGGATTGGCATGCATCGCGTGATCGGGCTCGCACAGCCACAGAACGGCGAGCGCCGGACGCCGCTCGGCCAGGATCTCGTCGCAGAATCGCGCAGTCATCGCGCGATCGCCGCCGGCGTCATGCGCGACATTCAGCGCTGCGTCTCCGGTGATCGCCGTCGCGCCGGGGCCGAAAGAACCAGCGCGGTGATAGACGTGACCAAAGCCGTCGGGATCCTGGAAATAGGCGCCGCCGGGCGACACGTTCGAGAAGACGATCGCGCCGCCATTTCCGGCGAGACGCTGCGCCAGTGTTGGGGTTCGCAGCGTGGTACCGGTCGACGCGCGCAAGGCCGCGCGAAATGCCGGATTCCCGGCATCGTGGACTTGAACGCCATCCCCCACCTCCAAGCCCATGGTGTTGCCGTGCAGACCGTGCCGTCCCGGCCGACACCCCGTGGCGATCGACGCCGACGCGACGCGCGTTGTCGATGGGAACACGCTGCGATGTTCGCCAAAGCGAATGGCCTCGCGGCCGAGCCTGACGATCTCCGGACAGAACTGCTCCCGGACCAGATCGTTGCGATGACCATCGCAGATGACCAGAACGACTCGCTTCATGATCAAGAAGCGTGCGCAAGATCGATGGCAGACGCCCAAACTCTGGATGACGAAAGCGTTACGGTGCGCAGCGCCGGGTGGAGTTCGTTGCGCTCAGATCCCTGGCGATGGAATTATTCTCACGGGGACGGCGATCAGCCCGACTCAGTTGTCGATGGCCGGAAAGCCGACTTTGCAGTTGATCCCTGCCGGCATCTTGCTATCGGGATTGGGAAGGCTGAGCCGGACGCCGAAAGTATTGCTTGCGGAGTCGAACACCTTGTCGACGACCGTGACGACCGCCTCGTGGACGCCGCCGACCGGCTCCACGGGATGGACCTCCCCGTTCATGCCGATTTTGATGAACCGATAGAGCGCGATCGGGAGATAGACCTCGACATACAGCGGATCGACCTGGGCGATGCGCGCGATCTTGGTCTGCTCATGGACGTGTTCGCCGCGCGCCATCATGCGCTTCATGACGATGCCCTCGACCGGACTCTTGATCGTGCGCACCGCCAGGATTGCCTCCGCCCGGTTCATCTCCAGGACCGCGAGGCGCAACTCATGCTCAGCCAGTTTGAGCGCGAGCACTGCCTGCTGGTTCTCCGTGACCGCCTTGTCGAGCGTGGCCGTCGCCGTGACCGCGCGGCGATGCAGCTCCGCCGATCTCTCGAGTTCCTTGCGCGCGAGATCGGCGCGGCTGCGCGCGATCTCGACCGGCAGCGTCGTCACGGCGCGCGAGCGCGCCATCTCGAGCGTCGCCTCCTCGATCTCGGAGCGCAGCCGCGCGATCACCATGCCCGCCGTGACGATGTCGCCGCGATCGACCATAACCTCGTCGATGATGCCGCTGACCGGGCTGCCGAGCTCGGTGACGAGCACAGGTTCGATGACGCAGTCATAGAGCGGTCGCTTGGTGGCCGCGCCGACCGGCGCCGCGAGCACCGCCGCCGCCGTGAGACAACCCGCGAGCAGCAGGAAACGACCCGTGTTCATCCGACTTCTCCCGTCACTCCGCCCGCCCGCTGAAGGCCAGCATGTCTTCGAGACTCTCGTCGCTGCGCAGCAATTGCCGACGAATCCTACTATGGCGCAACTCCGTCGCCAGCTGCGCGACCCAGAACAGCGAGCCCCCCAGCCACCGCGGCACGCGCACGCCGCTGCCGCAGGAGCGCGCGAGGATCCCATCCATCCGCCGACGATAGAAGCCGGCGATCAGCTCATCCTCGAAGCAGACGATCGCCTGGAATTGACCGCGATCGCCCTGGCGGCCGCAGCGTCCGAAGAGCTGCCGGTCGATGCGCCGCGCATCGTGCAGTTCAGACGCGATCACGAACAAGCCGCCGAGTTCGGCGACGCCGGGAGCGAGTTTGATGTCGGTACCGCGGCCGGCCATGTTCGTCGCGACCGTGACGCGGCCGGGCTGACCCGCCTGCGCGACGATTTCCGCCTCGGCCTGATTCTGCCGTGCATTGAGCACGCGATGGGTGATGCCGGCAGCGGTCAGCGCGGCGGCGAGATGCTCGGAGGCGGCGACCGAGCGCGTGCCGATGAGCACCGGCTGCTGGCGGGCGTGCAGATCGCGGATGCGCTCCACGATCGCCGTCCATTTGGCTGCGCTGGTCCGGTAATACGCATTCGCGATGCGCGTGCGCCGCGTCGGCCGGTTGGTGCGGATCCGCACCACGCCCAGGCGAT
>JANNTF010001096.1:0-2390 GCA_031403455.1 Alphaproteobacteria bacterium
ATATCCGCGGCTGCACCCATGTGCAATGGACCGGCGCGCCGACGATGAAAGAGGCGCAAGGCCGCAACGCGGTCTTCTATGGCGACAAGGCGATCGATCGCAGCCCCTGTGGCACCGGCACGTCCGCGCGCCTCGCGCAGCGCTGGACCAAGGGCCTGCTCAAGACCGGCGAGAGCTACGTGCACGAGAGCATCATCGGCTCGCTGTTCACGGGCGGCGTCGCGGGCGAGACGACGGTGGGCAACTACAAGGCCATCATCCCGACCATCGAAGGCTGGGCGCGCATCACCGGCCTCAACACCATCTTCATCGACGACCGGGATCCCTATGCGAAGGGCTTCATCCTGCAGTGACGCGCCCCCACCCCAGCCCTCCCCCGCAAGGGGGGAGGGAGTCCGATTGCGCGAGGCACGATCTGCCCCCGCCCCCTTGCGGGGGAGGGCTGGGGTGGGGGGACACTCAGAAGTATCGAGCGAGATTCCTTCGAATGCGGGCGAGTGGCGGCTCGCTGCTTTGCGGCGCGTCGAAGCGCTCACCCGTGATCTTCTCATAGGCGTCGATGTAGACGCGCGCCGTCGCCAGCACGACGTCCTCGGGGATCTCCGGGATCGCGTCCTTGTAGGGATCGCAGCGCTCGGCGACCCAGCTGCGGATGACATCCTTGTCGAAGCTCTCCGGCTTGTCGCCGCGCGTGAAGCGTTCGGGGTAGCTGGCGGCGAACCAGTAGCGGCTGCTGTCGGGGGTGTGGATCTCGTCGGCAAGCACGATGCGGCCGTCGCCGTCGAGTCCGAATTCGTATTTCGTGTCGGCGAGGATCAGGCCGCGCGCCCGCGCCATCTCCTGGCCGCGCGCGAAGAGCGCGAGCGCGTAGCCGCTCAGCGTGCGCCATTGTTCGGCCGTGAGCAGCTTGCCCGCGAGAATTTCCGCCGCCGTCAGCGGTTCGTCGTGGCCGCCATCGAAGGCCTTGGTCGTCGGCGTGATGATCGGTGTCGGCAGTTGCTCGTTGGCGCGCATACCCTCGGGGAAGCGCATGCCGTAGATCTCACGCGCGCCCGATTTGTAGCGCGTGAGGATCGAGGTGCCCGTGGTGCCGGCGAGGTAGCCGCGCACGACGATCTCCACCGGCAGGATCTCCAGGCGGCGCGCAACCACGACGTTTGGATCGGGATATTCGAGCACGTGGTTGGGGCAGATGTCGCGCGTCGCCTCGAACCAGAAGCGCGCGGTCTGGGTGAGCACCATCCCTTTCCACGGAATCGCTGCGAGGATGCGGTCGAAGGCGCTGATGCGGTCGGTGGCGATGATGATTCGCCGCCCGTCCGGCAAATCGTAGTTGTCGCGGACTTTGCCGTGATAGGGCCGGGGCAGTTCCGGGATCGTGGCGTCGCGCAGGACGCAGCGGGCAGCGCTGGGAAAATCGCGGGTCATGACCGCATTATCGCGAGGTTTGCGGCCGCGCTGCAAAGCCGGTGAGAGGGGCCGATCAAGCGCCTAGGCGACGGCATGGTCCTTGCGATACAGGTCATGGGCGTACCTGACAGCGAGGGGAAGCGGATGACCTGGTCCATCGTGGCGCATGACAAGAACACGGGCGAGATCGGCATCGGGGTAGCGACGAAGTTCTTCGCGGTCGGCGCGCTCGTCCCGCATGTCGAGCCTGGCAGCGGCGCCATCGCGACGCAGGCGCTGGTCAATCCGTTCTACGGCATCGATGGCATGAAGCTGCTGCGCGCCGGCTTGCCGGCGGATCAGGCGATGGCGCGGCTGCTCGAACTCGATGCGGGTCGCGATATGCGCCAAGTGCACATGATCGATGCAGCCGGCCGCAATCTTGCGCATACCGGGCGCAGCTGCGTCGATTGGGCGGGCCACATCGTGCGCGATCAATTCTCGGTGGCCGGCAACATGCTCGCGGGCGAGCAGGTCATACGCGCGACGGCCGACGCTTTCGAGCAAGCCACCGGCAAGCCGCTCGCCGAGCGCTTCCTGATCGCGCTCGAGGCGGGCGAGGCGGCCGGTGGCGACAAGCGCGGCAAGCAATCCGCGGCGATTCGCGTCCACACCACCGAGCCGTGGCCGGCATTGGACATCCGCGTCGACGATCATCTCGATCCGCTGCCGGAGCTGCGGCGCATCTACGAGGTGAGCAAGTCGGGTTGGCAGATCTTCCGCGGCTTCATGGCGACGCGCGCCGATTATGTCGGCACGATCGACCGCAACGTGATCACCGCCGCGGTGCAAGCGGCCCAAGCCCAGAGATGACGGCGCTTTTGGAGGTCCGCGATCTCAAGACGTGGTTCGATGGCGATGGCGGGACCTATCGCGCCGTGGACGGCGTGTCTTTCGAAGTGAAGCGCGGTGAGGTTTACACGATCATCGGGCCGAACGGC
>JANNTF010001097.1:0-1123 GCA_031403455.1 Alphaproteobacteria bacterium
CGGTGGCGGCGGCGGCGGGTCTTGCGCAGTTCATCGAGCACCAGGGCCTGCTCTACGTCTATCCCTCGCGCGCCGAGTTCCAGGCGGCCGCGCTCGAATGGCGTCTGCGCCGCGAGAACGGTGTCACGTGGCAGGAATTCGATGGCGATGCGCTGCGCCAGATCGAGCCGGGGCTCGGGCCGAGCTACGGCTTCGGCGCGCTCGTTCCCGGCGGCTGTCATCTCAAGGATCCCGGCGCCTATGTGGCCGGGCTGGTGAAGCATGCCGAGACGCTCGGTGCGACGCTGGTTCGCGCGCGGGCAACGGGCTTCGACATCCGGCAGCGCAGGCTCGCGAGCGTGGTGCTGGAGTCGGGCGAGATCGTCGCCGACAAGGCGCTGATCTGTGCCGGCATCTGGTCGAAGCCCTTGGCGCGACTCGCTGGCGATCGGATTCCGTTGGAGAGCGAGCGCGGCTATCACGTCGTCGTCGCCGATCCCGAATACGCGCCGCGCCATCCGATCATGCCCAGCGACGGCATGATGGCGCTGACGATGACGCGCGCCGGCTTGCGCGTCGCCGGTCAGGTCGAACTCGGTGGCCTCGCCGCGCCGCCGGATTGGCGGCGGTCGGAGATCCTGCTCGATTACCTCGCGCGCGCCTTTCCCGCGATCCCGCGCCAGCCCGATCGCGCGCGGTTGAGCTTCTGGATGGGGCATCGGCCGTCGACACCCGATAGCCTGCCCAGTCTCGGGCCAGCCTCGGGCTGCACCGATATTCTCCACGGCTTTGGTCACGGGCATACCGGGCTTTCCATGGCGCCCGTCTCCGCGCGCATCCTGGCCGATCTCGTATCGGATATTCCCGGCGCACTCGACGTCACGCCCTTCGCGCCGCAGCGTTTCCAGCGTTGGGCTGTCTGACATCACCAAGCCGCAGATCGAGGACCACCACCGCATGTCCGAGCAGAGCCTGCTCTATCTGAGCGAAGCCGATGTGGCGCAGGTCGCGCTGGATCCCGAGATCGCGCGCGAGGCGGTCGTGGCATTGTTCGTCGCGCATCACGCTAGGCGAGCGATGGTGAAGCCGAAGCTTTCGCTCGAGATCGGGCCCGGCCATTCCTTCCAGTCGCTCTGCGCCGCCT
>JANNTF010001098.1:0-2551 GCA_031403455.1 Alphaproteobacteria bacterium
ATGGACTCCCCTGCCGACGCTTCGCCCACGGCCTCGCGGCCGGTGACGCACGGCGCGGGGCCGATGCGGATCGCTACTCCTTCACCGTCAGAGACTTGCACTCTTTACACCTCGCCGGTTTGTACCGGCGCACCTGGAGAGGTTTTCTCGGCGCACCGTGTCGCTGGCCGGCGGCGCGGTGCGGTACCGTCAATCCGGTGGCCGCCACGCCGCCAAGAATCGCACGCCGCCTCATTCGATCACCTCGTCGGCGCGGACCAGTATCGCCGGCGGAACGGTGAGGCCGAGCGCGGCGGCGGTCTTCTGGTTCAGCACCAGTTCTAAGATCGTCGGCAGCTCGACCGGCAGGTCGCCGGCGCGCGCACCCCTGACGATCGCGTCGATCTTTGCGGCGACGCGCGCCATCATCGCGCGGCGATCCGGGCCGTAGCTCACCAGCATGCCGTCACGTGCGAACTGCGCCTGATCGCCGACCGCGGGGATGCGATGGCGGAGCTGCAGTTGCGCCAGCAGCGCGCGCTGCTCGAGGAAGAGCGGCTGAACGATGACCGCTTGCAGTCCGGCCGCGGCCATGCGCGCGAAGGCGTCGTCGAAGGCGCCCGGCCCCTCGACGAGGAAGGGCGTGACGGCGACGCCGACAAGCGCTCCGGCCGCGGTCACTTCGCGGATGAAGGTCGGGGCATTCTGGTCCAGCGCGGAACCAAGGAAGGCGACCCGGGCGAGGCCGGGCAGCAGGTCGCGCAGCATCTCGAGCCGCTTGGGCGCCAGCTCCGCCCCGGCGGAGCCAACCCCGGTGATGGTGCCGCCGGGCCGGGCGAGGCTGGTCACGATTCCGGTCGCGATCGGATCGGAGACGACCATCACGATCGGCGTCCGCGTGCCGGTCGCCTTCGCCGCATGCACGGTCGGCGTGGAGTGCACGAACATCACGTCGACGCCGAGGCGATCGAGATCGGCGACCGCCGCAGCGGCGCGCGCCGGGCTGCGATCGGCCCAGCGCCACTCGATGGCGATGTTGCGCCCCTCGACATAGCCGACCTCGCCGAGCACGCGGCGCAGCTCGTCGACGCGATCCGTCGCCGCCGCCGTCTCCCAGTGGATGACGCCCAGCCGCGGCATTCGGGTCGACTGCGCGTCCGCCGGCGACGCGATCACGACGATCGCGCCCGCGATCGCAAGGCGCCGCGAAAGCCCATGACGTGTCGCGGATCCGATCGAAGAAATCCTCCCCAGTTTTCGCTTCGTCCGGTCTAGCTTCATCACGGAATGCTCCAGCTTGGGACCCGCCTCGCGGTCGGACCGAAAAACCAAATCTGCCGCCGATGCCGGGATTGCGCCTCATCGTAGCGCGGCAGCCGCGACGCCGGCCAGAGAGGGACAGGATCTCCCCGGACGTCACTGCGCTCGGAACGGGTCGAGGATTTTGGCACCGAGGACGGCGACGTCGGCGGCGTTGCGGGTGACGAGGGGGAAGTAATGGACTCTCGCCGTGGCGGAGAGCAGGCCGTCGATGACGGGGATCGGAAAACCGATCCAGCGTGGGTGTCGTCGCGGGTCGATCGAGCGAATGCCGCACTGGATCGTTTTCATGCGCGGCCTCTGCCTTGTGGTTAACACTTCTGCCGGATCGACATCGAGAGCGAGATGTGGCGCACTCCCGGGATGGGAAACGTGGCCTTCGATACGTTGAAGCTCGCGCGCCGTCTTGCCGCAGCCGGTATTCCAGCGGCGCAGGCTGACGCGACGGCGGAGGCCTTTGCCGAGACGATCGGCGAAGCGGTCGTGACTCGCGATCATCTCGACATGCGTGTGGCCGAACTCAGGACCGATCTGACGAAGTGGATGATCGGCTTGCTGCTTGGCCAGACGGCGGTCATCTCGGCTCTGGTCAAGCTGATTCGATAGAAGCAGAACCCGGGGACGGCGTCGACGCGGCGCCGTCCAGGGGCACATCGTCCCGCCATTGGCGCTTTCGAGCAGCGCGCCTCAATCGTCGCCGACGAGCGCCGCCGCGCGGTCGCCGCTCTTGCGCGTCAGCGGATCGGCGAGGCGCGTCAGCATCTCCATGGGCAGGATCTGCCAGAAGCGCGGCAATTCGCGATCCCAATCGGCGAGCAGTTTCTCGGCGAAGCGCGAGCCGGTCTCGCGGACATGTGCCTCGACGAGGTCCTTGAGCAGCTTCTCCCAGGGCTTGGTCTGGACGCGCTGCCAGATCACGTCGCCTGGATTGACGCGATCCGCGAAGCGTCCGTCCTCGTCATGGACGAAGGCCATGCCGCCGGTCATGCCGGCGGCGAAATTGTCGCCGACTCTGCCGAGAAAGACCGCCGTGCCGCCGGTCATGTACTCGCAGCCATTGGAGCCGCAGCCTTCGACCACGGCATCGGCGCCTGAATTGCGCACCGCGAAGCGCTCGCCGGCCTGACCCGCCGCGAAGAGCCGGCCCGCGGTCGCGCCATAGAGCACGGTGTTGCCGATGATCGTGTTCTCGTTCCAGACGAGTTTCGAGGACGGCGCCGGCCGCACCACGATCGTGCCGCCGGACAGGCCC
>JANNTF010001099.1:0-2411 GCA_031403455.1 Alphaproteobacteria bacterium
CCGATCACCGATGCGGTGCGGCCGAACGCCGGCACCTTCGCGAACTGGCCGATGGCCGAGCTGCAGGTCGGGCACACGCTGCGCACGACGCTCGCCTGCAACTGGAAGATCTTCTGGGAGAACTACAGCGAGTGCTACCACTGCCCCGGCGTTCACCCGGAGCTGTGCAAGATTGTGCCGATCTACGGGCGCTCGATCAGCGGCCCGAATTCGGATCCGGCCTATCAGAGTCACCGCGACGACCCCGATCCCAAGTTCCAAGGCGGGCTGCGCAAGGGCGCGGCAACCTGGTCGATGGACGGCCAACCGATCGGGCCGACATTCCCCAACCTGACCGACGCGGAGCGCAAGCTCGGACAACGGTTCGCGACGATCTGGCCGACGATGTACGCAGTCGGCCATGTCGACTACATGCGCATCGTCTCGATGCGCCCGCTCGGCCCGGAACAGACGGATTTGACGGTCGAGTGGCTGTTCACACCGGAACTCCTGGCGGACAAGAGCGTGGATCTCGAGCGGGTGACGAAATTCGCCCAGCTCGTCGTCGAGCAGGACGGTGCCGCCTGCGAGCGCAACCAGGCGGGGCTGCGCTCTCGCGCGCACAAGCAAGGCGTCCTGATGCCGCAGGAGCACGGGGTCTTCGCCTTCCATCAATGGATCCGGCGCGGTCTCGCCGAGGTGTGAGAGGCGACGATGTCCGACAAGCCGAGCACCGATGCCGCGACCGGCCCGACCGCCCTCGCCGCGCGCGACGGGGCGGTCGGCATCCTGACGCTCAACCGACCGCGCGCGCTCAATGCGCTGTCCAAGGCGCTGATGGCCGAGGCGAGCGCCATCCTGCGCGACTTCATCGCCGATGATCGCGTGCACGCCATCGTCGTCCAGGGCGAAGGCCGCGCGTTCTCCGCCGGCTTCGATCTCAAGGAGGGCAGCGCCAGCTTCGTGCGTGATCCGGCCCGGATCCGCAAGACACTCGAGGACGACTTCGAGTTCATCATGCGGTTCTGGGATTGTCCCAAGCCCACGGTCGCCGCGGTGCACGGTTATTGCCTCGCCGGCGCGTTCGAGATCGCGCTCGCCTGCGACGTAACGGTCGCCGGCGAAGGCACGTTCTTCGGCGAGCCCGAGGTCCGCTTCGGCTCGGGCATCGTGGCGCTGCTGCTGCCGTGGATCACCGGCCCCAAGCAAGCGAAGGAGATGCTGCTCACCGGTGCCGATCGCCTGACCGCGCGGCGGATGCTCGAAATCGGCGTCGTCAACCAGGTCGTCGCCGACAGCGAGGTCCGCGCCGCCGCGATCGCGATGGCGCGCAGTCTCGCCGTCGCCTCGCCGGAGGCCGTCCGCCTGACCAAGCAAGCGATCCACCGCGCCTACGACATCATGGGGATTCGCCAGGCTTTGCGTGACGCACTCGAACTCGATGTCGAGATCGAGACGAGCGACAATCCCGAGAGCGCCGAGTTCAACCGCATCCGCCGCAGCGAAGGACTGGCCGCCGCCATCACCTGGCGCGATTCTCGCACGCCATGAATCCGGATCCGAAGTACGGTTCCGTTGAGATCGCGTCCAGATCCTGGTTCCGATGCCCCACGCCTCCCTCCGCGACTTCATCGCCCGTCTCGAACGCGACGGCCGAACCGGTCTCGACCGTGCTCGAGATGACGGAGATCCAGACGCGCCTGCTGGCCGAGAAGGGGCCGGCGGTGATCTTCGAGATCGCGATCCGCGCCGACGGCACGCGCTCGCCGATGCCGGTGCTGGTCAATCTCTTCGGTACGGTCGAGCGCGTGGCGTGGGGCATGAATCGCGAGCCCGCGCAGCTGCGCGTGCTCGGCGAGGCGCTCAACGAAGTGTTCATCCCGCTGCTGCGCCAGCAATTCCCGGAGATCGTCGATTTCTGGCTGCCGCCCGAGGGCTGCTCCTACCGCATCGCCGTGGTGGCGATGAAGAAGGCCTATCCCGGTCATGCCAAGCGCGTGATGCTCGGCGTGTGGTCGTATCTGCGGCAGTTCATGTACACGAAATGGGTGATCGTGGTGGACCACGACATCGACGCGCGCAATTGGAAGGACGTGATCTGGGCGCTCTCGACCCGCATGGATCCGGCGCGCGACATCACGCTCGTCGAGAACACGCCCATCGACTATCTCGACTTCGCCTCGCCGGTGTCGGGCCTCGGCTCAAAGATCGGCCTCGATGCCACCGACAAGGTCCCCGGCGAGACGAACCGCGAATGGGGTCGGCAGATCAAAATGGACCAGGCCGTCGTCGACAAAGTCGACGCGATGTGGAAAGAGCTCGGCCTGCCCATAGGACCGGCTACTTTCGGGCACTTGTCATCTTTATCAGAGACTCCATCCCCGTCGGTATCAACATTAATGTCCACTAAGTGGGATAGAAAATCTCCGTTT
>JANNTF010001100.1:0-5369 GCA_031403455.1 Alphaproteobacteria bacterium
GCCTCGACGAGCGCGAGGCCGTGGCGCGTGGTATTCGCGATATCCGTCTCGAAGCGGTTGAGCGGCTCGAGCCCGAGCGTGATGCCATGGCGTCGCGCATGGCCGGCGGCGCGTTTGAGGCCGGAGACCACGCGCGCCACGCGTCGCGCGCGGCGTTCCTCGTCGATCGGCGCCGGTGCGCGTCCGGCAAAGACCAGCGGCGCGCCGTAGAGCGGCCCGCCCACCAGCGTCGCGCCAACAGCGACGGCGACATCGACGCAGCGTTCGAGATACGCGACCCCGGCTTCGTGTACCGCGTCGTCGGTGGAAGCGAGATCGCGTTTCAGATTGACGCGCGCGGCCAGTGCGACGCCCAGGCCGGCGGCAGCGAGGGCCGAGCGCGTCACGTCAAGATCGAGTTCTCCGGTCTCGGGCACCAGCAGCTCGACGAAATCCGCGCCGGCGGCCTTCATGCGCGAGAACATAGCGAGGTGCATCGGCCCGAAGGGACGGGCGTAGAACATCGAGATGATCCCGATCGGGTTAGGCGCGTTCATGGGCGATGGGTCCGAGGCATGAGAGGGTTGATCAAGCGGCGAGTGCGGCGGCGAGATGGCGTGCGGCGCGCTGCAGCGCCGCCATCGCCAAGGGTTCTTCATGTGTATGTTGCAGGAATCCGTGCACCACGCCGGGGACGATGTCGAGTTCGCATGCTGTGCCGGCATGGGCGAGCCGCATCGCGAGCAGCAGCGTGTCGTCGAGCAGCGGATCGAGACCGGCGGCATTCAGATAGAGCCGTGGCAATCCATGGAGCGGGGCACGCAGCGGCGTCGCCAGGCTGCTCGAGGCGACGTCGAGCGGGCCGAGATAGTTGCGCCAGTACCAGTTCATCTTCTCGGTCGTCAGAAGAAATGCGCCGTCGCCAAACCGGCGATGGCTGTTGGTGTCGGGCAGGGGTGCGTAGCAACCGTAGAACAGCGCTGCCGCGACCGGCGACCAGCGGCGACGGTCACGCAGGGCGATCAACGTCGCGAGTGCGATGTTGGCGCCCGCGGAATCACCGGCGAGCGCGACGCGCGCCGGTTCGAGACCCTCGGCCGCTGCGTCGCGCACGAGCCAGTCCAGTGTCGCAAGCGTGTCGTCGAGTGCCGCGGGGAAGGGATGCTCGGGCGCGAGCCGGTAATCGATGCCCAGCACGGCGGCGCCGCTCTCGATCGCCAGCAGGCGCATGCAGCGGTCATGCGTGTCGACATTGCCGAACGTCCATCCGCCGCCGTGGACGAACACGATCAGCGGCCGCCGGGGATCGCTCGATGCCCGGTAGAGCCGACCGCGCATGATCCCGGCTGCGCCGGGGACGACGAGGGCTCGGACTTCCGCGATCATGGGGACGGGGTGATCGCGCGGCTCGTTCAGGCGTAGGAACGCGTCGCGGGCCTCGAGCAGAGGGATCGATCGCGGGTCGATCGCGGGCATGGCGTGTGCGCGCTCGAGCAGGGCGGCGGTCGCGGGCGACACGACGGGTGCGCTCGCGCCCCAGGGCGGTGGCTTCATGGCATGGTCACGTCGTGCACGGACCACAAGGCGTTCTGCATGAGTCTTTCCTCGGCGGGATCGTTCGTTGGCAGCCTGCGTCGGGACCTCGCGATGTGTAAAGCCGTGCGCGATCCGGCCGCACGCTTGTCAAGTCCGAGGCGCTATACTATAGCCCCAATGGTCATGCCCATTCTCGCCTCTCCAAGCCGATGAGCGACCGACAGCCGTTTCGCGCGGCGCTGGCGATGTCCGCAGGTTGGGGCAAGACCGCGTCGGTGCTGGCGTCCACCGCGCTGTGGCGGCTGGTCGTTGCGGGGCTGCTCTGCGCAACGCTTTGGCTCGGCGTCTGGTGGGCGCTCCACGTATGATTCAGCTCAACGATCTCACGCTCAGCTACGAGCGCCGTCCGGCGGTGCATCATCTCAGCGGCAGGTTCACGCCTGGCTCGCTGACGGCGATCGTCGGGCCGAACGGCGCCGGCAAGTCGACGTTGCTGAAGGCGATTGTCGGCTTGCTGAGGCCGAGTTCCGGCGCGCTGGATCTCGGCGGCCTGAAACGACGCGACATCGCCTATCTGCCCCAGCAGACGACGATCGATCGCAGTTTCCCGATCTCGGTGAGCGACACCGCCATGCTCGGTGATTGGGCGCGCACTGGCGGGTTCATGACCGTGCCTGGACGCGCCCGCGCCCGGGCGCGTGATGCGCTCGCTGCGGTTGGGCTCGAGGGGTTCGCTGCCCGCTCGATCGGCACGCTGTCGGCGGGGCAATTCCAGCGCGCGCTGTTTGCACGGATGCTCGTGCAGGACGCCAAGCTCATCCTGCTCGACGAGCCATTTACGGCGATCGATCACAAGACCACGTCGGATCTGCTGCGCCTGATCGTCCAATGGCACGATCAGGCGCGAACCGTCATCGCGGTCTTGCATGATGTCGAGCAGGTGCGCGCGCATTTTCCCGACGTGCTGTTCCTGGCGCGCGAGGCGGTCGCCTGGGGCAAGGCGCCGGTGGTGCTCACCGCGGCGAACCAGCTGCGGGCGCGGGCGATGGCCGAGGCCTGGAATCCTCACGCCGAGGCCTGTCATCGCGGCGCGGCCTGAAGGAATGCACCGTGGAAATCTTGCATGAGACGCTTCTCGGACCCTTCGTCGAATTCGCGTTCATGCGCCGCGCGCTGGTGGCGGCCATCGCGCTGGCGCTCGGGTGCGGGCCGGTGGGTGTGTTCCTCATTCTTCGGCGCATGAGCCTGGTTGGCGATGCGCTGAGCCATGCGGTGCTGCCTGGCGTGGCCATCGGCTTCCTCCTGGCCGGCCTGTCGCTGACGGCGATGGCGGCGGGTGGTTTCGTGGCCGGGTTGCTGACGGCTCTGGCCGCAGGCGCCTTGTCGCGCCTGACGCCGTTGCGCGAGGACGCGACCTTCGCCGCGTTCTACCTGATCGCGCTCGCCAGCGGCGTGCTGATCGTCTCGCTGCGCGGATCCAACGTGGATCTCATGCATGTGCTGTTCGGCTCGGTGCTCGGGGTCGACGATGCCGCGTTGCTGCTGGTGGTCTCGGTCGCATCGTTCTCCATGTTGATCTTGGCGCTCCTCTATCGGCCGCTGGTCGTGGAGTGCTTCGATCCCGAGTTCCTGCGCGCGGTCGGCGGCCCGAGTGCGTTGGTCCATGGCGTGTTCCTGGTGCTCGTCGTGGCGAATCTCGTCGCCGCGTTTCAGGCGCTCGGGACGCTGATGGCGGTCGGATTGATGATGCTGCCCGCCGCCGCGGCACGATTCTGGGCACGCGCGGTATGGAGCCTGATCGTCATCGCCGCGCTGGTCGGAGTCGTGTCCGCCTATGCGGGGCTCGTCGTCTCCTATGCATTCGACCTGCCGTCGGGGCCGGCGATCGTGCTCTCGGCAGGGTTGCTCTATCTCGTGTCGGTGTTCCTCGGTCCGCGCGGTGGTCTCGTGGGCCAGTTGATGTCCCGACGTCACCTCGAAGCCTGATTCGCCAAAAGGGGCCGACCTCATGAATCGACGCCAACTCCTGCTCGCCGGTGCCGCCGTTCTGGGGCCCGTCGGGCTTGCCGCGCAGGCGCAGGCGAAGCTCAAGATCGTGGCCAGCTTCTCGATCCTCGCGGACCTCGTGCGCGAGGTCGCCGGCGATGGCGCGGAGATTGCGGCGCTCGTCGGCCCTGATCAGGACGCCCATAGTTTCGAGCCAGCGCCGAGCGATGCGCGGGCGCTGAGCGGGGCTGACGTCGTCATTCTCAACGGCCTGGGATTCGAAGGCTGGCTCGACCGGCTGGTGCGTTCCTCCGGCTTCAAGGGCCGGCGCATCGTTGCGACCGATGGCGTGCCGACGCGGCGCAGCGCCGCACGGAGTGGCAAGCACGGCAGCGGCCACAGCCACAGTCATGGCGCAATTGATCCGCATGTCTGGCAGGATCCGCGCCGCGTGCAAACGATGGTGCGCAGTATCGCCCGCGGTCTGTCCGCGGCCGATACCGGACGCGCGTCGATGTATGCGCTCAATGCGGAAGCTTACCTCGCCCGACTCAGCGACCTCGATGGCTGGATCGCCGCACAAGTGGCGGCCGTTCCGATCGGGCGACGCAAGATCATCACGTCACATGATGCATTCGGGTATTTCGAGGAGCGCTACGGCATCGATTTTCGGGCGCCACGCGGCGTGAACATCGAGTCGGAGCCGTCGGCGGCCGATCTTGCGCGGCTCATCCGGGAGATCAGACGCGAGAAGATCAAGATCGTGTTCATGGAGAACATCAGCGATCCACGAATGATGGAACAGCTCGCGCGCGAGAGCGGTGCCCAGATGGGCGGTCGGCTCTACTCGGACGCCCTGTCGCGCGCGGATGGTCCAGCGGCGACGTATCTGGCGATGATGCGTCATAACGTCGAACGTCTGCGCGACGCGATGATCGCCGAGTAGCTCGAGATCCGGCTTGGATCAGCTCGCGCGTCGGACGGAATCGGCGCGCGCGCGCAGTCGGTCCGGCGGCAAGCGGATCGTGACGATGGTGCCGACGCCTTCTTCGCTTTCGATCGCGATCGTGCCGCCGTGGAGTTCGATGATGCCGCGCGAGATCGCGAGGCCCAGCCCGCTGCCCTCGTGATTGCGCACCATCGGGCACCCCGCCTGGGCGAAGGGTTGGAAGAGCCGCGGTCGGATCGCCGCGGGGATCCCGGCGCCGGTATCCCCGACCGCGATGCGTAGCCAGCCATCCTGGTCGACGGCGCCATAGATTTCCGCGCGACCGGCCTTGGGCGTGAACTTGATCGCGTTGGTCAGCAGGTTCAGCAGCACCTGCCGCAGCGCGCGATCGTCGCCATAGATCAACGGCAGTTCCTCTTCCGTTTGGATGCGCAGGCGCACGCCGGCATTGCGCGCGCGTTCGCGCACCATGCCGATCGCCTCGTCGATCACGCCCATCGGATCCAGCACGTCCTCGTGCAGCGTGTAGCGTCCGGCTTCAATCTTTGATGTGTCGAGCAGATCGCTGATCAATTCCAGCAGATGCTGGCCGGAGCGATGGATGTCGCCGGCGTAGGTCGCGTAGCGGTCGAGCGAGGTGCGGCCGAAGCGCAGATCGCGGATGACTTCCGAGAAGCCGAGAATGGCGTTGAGCGGGGTGCGCAGCTCATGACTCATCGCGGCGAGGAAGCGCGTCTTGGTGCGATTGGCGAGTTCGGCGTCGTGGCGCGCGAGCTCGAGCTGTTGCTCACGCTGCTTGATCGCCGTCACGTCGGTGCTGACACCCACGGCGCCGCCGTCCGGCAGGCGCCGCTCGCTCACCAGGGCGAAGCGATTGCCGGCAAGGCGCCGTATCCACGGCGTCGCCGGCGGATTGGCG
>JANNTF010001101.1:0-4365 GCA_031403455.1 Alphaproteobacteria bacterium
CCGGCGCGCGACACGGCGCGCATCGTCGATGGTCACGTTGCGGATGAGCTGATCGCGCCGCGACAGATAGTCGACCCCAAGGCGGTCATACTGTATCGCCACCAGCAGCCGCGCCACGGACGCACTCGAATCCAGGCTCAGGGGAAACGAGCCCGTGAGATAGGCCTTGGCGCCGTCGAACTCGTCTGGGGTGGGTCCTTCCTCGGCCATGCGTCGCCACTCGGCGCGGATCACCTCGAGCGATTGCGCGGCGCGGGAGTTCTCGGTCGAGGACGAGCCGATCAGCACCGAACCGAAATCGAGCGCGGACAAGCCTGTGGAGACGCCGTAGGTCAGGCCGCGCTTCTCGCGCACTTCGGTCATCAGCCGCGAATTGAAGCCGCCGCCGCCGAGCACGTAATTGACGAGCTGCGCCGCGAACCAGTCCGGATCGTCGCGCTTGAGACCCGGCGCGCCGAAGAGCTGCACGGATTGCGGCAATCTGCGCTTGATGACGATCATGCGCTCGACGGCGATCGACGCGCTGACTTCCGGAACGTCGACCGGTCGCGATACCGCCGGCAGATCGCCGAGGGCGCGATCGAGCAGCGGCCCGAGCTCGGCCGCCGTGATGTCGCCCACCACGCCGACGATCAGATTGTCGCGCGCCATGCGCGACGTCAGCAGCGCGCGCATCTCCTCGACCGTCGCGGCGCGCGTGCCGGCGATCACCGCGTCGAGACCCCGGCCATAGGGATGATTGGGGAATGCCGCGACCTGGAATGCCCGGCGCACCTGCGCGCGCGGCTCCTCGGCTTCGCGTGCATAACCGGCAAGCAGCCGCGTGCGCACGCGCTCGACGGTCTGCGGATCGAACCGGGGGCGCGTCAGCGCGGAGGCCAGCAGCCCGACGCCGAACGCGCGATGCTCGTTGAGAACGCGCAATCCGGCGGACATGAAATCCGAGCCGGCGCCGAAGCTCAGCGAGATGGAGCGATCGTCGAGCGCGCGGGCGAAAGCCGCGGAGTCCAGATCGCCCGCGCCCTCGCGCAGCATGTCCGTCGCGAGCTGCGAGATTCCGACACGGTCGGCCGGCTCGCTGGCCGTGCCGCCGCGAAACCGCAGCTCCAGCGTCAGCAAGGGCAGGGTCGAATCGCGCACGAGCCACGCCTCGATCCCGCCGGGGGAGACGACGCGCTGGATGTCGATGGCAAACGCCGGCCCGGCATTCACGCACCAGCCGGCGAGCAAGATCAGGACGACGACGAGGCGACGCATCATGACGGTGGCTTCTGCAGGAGGTGACCAGTGACGCTGCGCGTGTCGTCGAGCACCGCACGCGCCGCCGCCGTGACCTGTTCGGCCGTGACGTCGGCGATCCGGCGTGGCCAGGCCTCGAGCTCGTCGATGCTGATTCCCGACATCAACGCCGCGCCGATTACGCGCGGTGCCGTGCCGAGCGCGTCGCGCGCCAGCACGCTCGCGGCACGCAGCCGGGTGCGCGCGCGCTCGACCTCCACGATCTGGACGCCGTCGCGCAGCAGCGCGCTCAGCTCTTCGTCCATCGCGCGCTCCACCGCCTCGATCGTCACGCCGGGGCGTGGCGTCGCCCAGACCGCGAAGCTCGAGAGATCGACCGCATCGGAATCATAGGCGGCACCGGCGGAGACGGCGACCTGACGCTCCACCACCAATGCGCGGTAGAGCCGGCCGGATTGTCCGCCAAGGATGTCGGCCAGGACCTGGAGCGGATAGGCCTGCGCGCGATCGCCGCGCGCGAGGCTGGGCGCCAGATAGCTGCGTGACCAGCTCGGCTGGCGCACGCGTTCGTCCGTCAAGACGACTCGCCGCGCAGCTTGCGGCGGCGGCTCGGCCGGCCGCATGCGCGCCGGCACCGGCTTGGCGGCGATCGGGCCGTAATGGGTCTGCGCCAGGCCGCGCACCTCGTCGGCCGTCACGTCGCCGGCCACGATCAGCACGGCGTTGTTGGGCGCGTACCAGGTGCGATACCACGCGATCGCGTCGTCGCGGGTCAGGCCGCGCATCTCGTGCTCCCAGCCGATGATCGGCCGGCCGTAGGGATGGTTGAGGAACATCGCCGCGTTCATCTGCTCGCGCAGCCGTGCGCCCGGGACGTTGTCGACGACCTGGCGACGCTCCTCGAGGATCACGTCGCGTTCGGGCAACACGACCTCATCGGTGAGCACGAGATTGGCCATACGATCGGCCTCCATGCGCATGACGAGGCCGAGGCGGTCGCGCGCGACCGTCTGCACGTAGCCGGTGTAGTCCCAACTCGTGAATGCATTGTCGCGACCGCCATTGCGCGCGACGATCCGCGAGAACTCGCCGGGCTGCAGCGTCTGCGTGCCCTTGAACATGAGGTGCTCGAGAAAATGCGCGATGCCCGATTTGCCGGGCGGCTCATCGGCAGCGCCGGCGCGGTACCACACCATGTGCGAAACGATCGGCGCGCGATGGTTCTCGACGACCACGACGTGCAGCCCGTTCTCGAGCGTGAAGCTGGTGGGGGAAAATACCTGCGCGCGCGCAGTGGCGCCACCGAGCATGACGAGGAGCGCAGCCAGACTGATCAGGAAACGATGCATAGCCCCTCACATGACGCGGGGCGGCTTCCCGGCAAGCGCGCGATGGTCACGGACCGGCGCCAGTCCGGCTCAGAACAGACCTTCGAGGATCCCGCGTTGGCGGCGCCGGATGATCGGCGTGTCACCTTCGGTCGGCGCCCGGCCTAGGGCCTGGTTCTCGCGGATGCGCTGCTGCTCGCGCTCGGCGTCGATCACCGTGCCCGGTGGATCCGGCTCGCGCCAGAACAGCAGCCGATCGGTGAAGCCACGCTCGGCAGCGGCAAGCGAGCCGGCTTCACGGTTCACGGTATCGCGAATGGTGGGATCGGCGCGATCGGCGCCGAGCTTGGAGAGCAGCGCCGTTTCGCCCTGGCTCGAGCGCGACACGGCCATCGCCGCCGCGGCGCGGGCCGGGGCACGGCCGCCCGTCACGGCATTGCGCGCCTGATCGGTGGTCGTGCCTTCCTGCGGCCGCGCGACACCGGGTGTCGGCGGACGCAGCCCGAAATCAGGCGGCACCGAGAGCGGTGCGCGACTGATGATGCGGAACTCGTCGGGTGGCGCCTTTTCCCAGCCCGCGGCCTTGCGAAAATCGGTGCAGCCCCCGAGACCGAGGGCAAGGGCCAGGATCGTCGTCGTCGCGGCGGCGCGGAGCGATGAATTCTTGGACATATCCAAGCTATTTAGCCGAGGGTTTGGGCGCAAACAAGGCATCGAACAGCAGCAGGCCGACACCGACGCAGATCGCGGAGTCGGCGACGTTGAACGCCGGCCAATGCCAGCCGAGCACATGCACATCGAGGAAGTCGAAGACGGCGCCCAGGCGAAGGCGATCCACGACATTGCCAATGGCGCCGCCGATGACACAGCCGAGCGCGGTCGCCACAAGCCGGTCGGGCGCGCGGTGCAGCCAGGCCACGAGGCCGCCGGTGATCGCCAACGCCAGCACGGCGAAGATCCAGGCGGATTGTGAGGATCCCTGGCTGAACATCCCGAAGCTGATGCCGTAATTCCAAACGGTGACGAGGTTGAAGAAGCTCGTCACCTCGACCCAAGGCGCGCGGGGCAGCGGCACCGGCGCCGCTGCCCAGAACGGCAACCCGGTGAGCGCCGCGTAGAACGCCCATTTGGTCAGCTGGTCGAGCACCAGCACCACCGCCGCCAGGATCAGGCCATACGCCAGCATCGCGGTTCAGGCAGCCGGGAGATGGTCGACGGCGTCGGCGCAGCGCACGCAGAGCAATTTGTGCCGATGATGCGTGCCGATCTCGGGCAGCACTTTCCAACAGCGTTGGCATTTCTCGCCGGGGGCGGGTTCGAACACGACGGCGACGCCGGGCACATCGCTCAGCCGGAACGCATCCGCAGGCGGCTCACCGCCGGTGAAACTGCTCGCAGATGTGATGAAGATCTCGTCCCATGGGACCTTCGTATCCAGCGCGGCTACATCCTCAACGAAGATCACGGGCGCCGCCTGCAGCGATGATCCGATCTTCTTCTCCGCGCGCGCGTGCTCGAGAGATCCCGTGACGACCCGGCGCTTATCGCGAATGGCCTGCCACTTCTTCGCCAGCGCGGCATCGCGCCATGTCTGCGGGATCTCCGGGAAGAGCTGCAAATGGACGCTGGACTCGTCGCCGGGATGCCGCGCAAGCCACGCCTCCTCGGCCGTGAAGCACAGGACAGGCGCAAGCCATTTGGTGATGCAGTCGAACACGATCGCCATCGTCGAGCGCGCGGCGCGGCGACGCAGCGAGTCCGGACGATCGCAATAGAGAGCATCCTTGCGGATGTCGAA
>JANNTF010001102.1:0-3248 GCA_031403455.1 Alphaproteobacteria bacterium
GACTCGCCGCTCAAGCGCAAGCACGTGCTGCGCAACGCGTGCCAGGCCTTGGCCTTCGTGGCGCGCGAGGAATGACGTCCGGCCGACCGGGAGACTTCATGCGCATCGTCACCGAGTTCCCCAATCCAATTCGCGAGATCGCGAATGAATGGATTCCGCTGGCGGATGGCACGCGGCTCGCGGCGCGGATCTGGCTGCCCGAAGACGCGACGGCGCGCCCCGTCCCGGCGATCCTGGAATACATCCCTTATCGCAAGCGCGAGGCGACGGCGCCGCGCGACGCGCTGATCCATCCCTATGTCGCCGGTCATGGTTATGCCTGCGTGCGTGTCGACATCCGCGGCAGCGGCGAGTCCGATGGCGTGTTGACCGACGAGTACCTTCAGCTCGAACACGACGACGCGCTCGAGATCATCGCCTGGCTCGCGCGACAGCCCTGGTGCAGCGGCGCCGTGGGCATGATGGGAAATTCCTGGGGCGGCTTCAACGCGCTGCAAGTCGCCGCGCGGCGGCCGCCGGCCTTGCGCGCGATCATCACCTCGTGCTCGACCGATGATCGCTATGCCGACGACATCCATTTCATGGGCGGCTGCCTGCTCAACGACAACATGAAATGGGCGTCGACGATGTTCGCGCACAACACGCGACCGCCGGATCCCGCTCTGGTCGGCGCGTCCTGGCGCGATAGCTGGATGCAGCGTCTCGAGGGCAGCGGCTTGTGGATCGACACCTGGCTGCGCCATCAGCGCCGCGATGCGTTCTGGAAACACGGCTCGGTCTGCGAGGATTTCAGCGCGATCGCCTGCCCGGTCTTCGCGGTCGGCGGCTGGAATGACGGCTATCGCAACGCCATTCCGCGCCTGCTCGCGGGGCTCGCGGTGCCGCGCCTCGCCTGGATCGGGCAATGGGCGCATCGCTATCCGCATATGGCGGCCCCGGGGCCCGCGGTCGGGTTTCTTCAAGAGTCGGTGCGCTGGTGGGATCACTGGCTCAAGGATCGCGACACCGGGATGATGCAGGGGCCGATGCTGCGCGCCTATATGCAAGACCACGTGCCGCCGCTGGCGCGCTTCGAGACGATCGCCGGGCGTTGGGTTGCCGAACGCAGCTGGCCCAGCGCGCGGATCCAGCAGCGGCGCATGTATCTCAACGCCGGCGGACTCCAGGACAGCGCCGGTCGCGAGACGACATTGACGATCCGCTCGCCGCTCGATGTCGGCCTGTTTGCCGGGCGCTGGTGCGGCCACGGCCTCGGTCCTGATCTGCCGACCGACCAGCGCGTCGAGGATGCCGGCTCGCTGGTCTTTGACTCCGCGCCGCTCGAGCGGCGCCTCGAACTGCTCGGCGCGCCCGTGGTCGAACTCGAACTCGAGGCCGATCGCCCGCAGGCGATGATCGCGGTGCGGCTCAACGACGTCGCGCCCGACGGCGCGGTGAGCCGCGTGAGCTATGGCTTGCTCAATCTCACCCACCGCGACAGCCACGAGTTTCCGACGCCGCTGGTGCCTGACCGGCGCTATCGCGTGCGCGTGCAGCTCAACGACGTCGGGCAGGCATTCCACGCGGGCCATCGCATCCGCATCGCCATCTCCACCAGCTACTGGCCGATCGCCTGGCCTTCACCCGAGCCGGTGACGCTCACGATCCATGCCGGCGCCGGGCTGCTCGACCTGCCGGTGCGCGAGCCGGGCGCGGCAGAGGATCGCGCGGCCGCGCCGCCGCAAGCCGAACAGCCCGCGGCTCCGCGCGTGACGACCCTGATCGCCGGCAGCGAGAAGCGGCATGTCACGCGCGATATCGCCCGCCAGGAGAGCATCGTCGAGATCGGCGACGACCAGGGCACGCGGCGTTTCGACGACATCGATCTGACCACATCGGCGCGGACCACTGCGCGCTACACGATCAAGCCTGACGATCCGCTCTCGGCGCGCGCGGAGGTCGGCTGGTCGGTCGGCATGTCGCGCGGCGCGTGGGCGATCAAGACCCGCACGCGCACCGTCATGACATCGACGCGCACGAGCTTCCGCCTGCACGCCGAACTCGACGCGTTCGAAGGCGACCGGCGCGTATGCGCCAAGAACTGGGAGTCCGAGATACCGCGCGACGAGGTGTAGTCAAGCAAAGCTCTCACCGCGACCGCCGTTGAGACGAGTAGCGCCGGACCCTGCCGGGACATTCGTCACGTCCGCCGATCCTGCGTCGATCATGAGTAGTTTCCGATCCTAGCGGGTCGATGCCGGCAATTCGATCCTCGCTCGCTCCAGTGTTCCGTCACCCAGACGGGAACAATAGAGGGAGTTCATGCGTTCCATCGGGACAATGTGGGTTGGAACGTTTCGTCAATGCATCGGTGTCGGATTCCTCATAGGCGCTCTGTTCGGAGTCGTCGTCGAGACGGCGACGCAATTTGACGCCTCTCGAGCCATCGCGGCGCAGTTGCTGATAAAGCGCTGAGCGCACGTCAGCGCATGCCCGGAAACTCAGTCGGCTATCACAAATTGGCGCCACGATGATCGTTGCCTCCACCGATGCCGGCCCGCCGCGAAAGAAGCAGCCGCGGCGCGCACTCGGGCGGCGGCGGCAGCGGAACGCCGTCGCAGCCGATGCGGCGGCGTTCTACGAATCGCCGGCTTTGCGCGACGTGCTGCGGTTTCTGACCGTTGCTCTCAGTCAGGATGCGCCCTGCGTGTTCTTGATCGTGGGGGAGTCCGGCATCGGCAAGACCATGCTGCTGCGGGCGCTTCAGACTCGGCTATTGGCGGCTTATCAAGAAGTGGTCTTTCACCGCTGCGCGGTCGACCTCGCACGCTGCGAGGAGCAGCTTGGCAGCATCGCTGATCCAGCAGGCGCCTCGCACGCGATCTACCTGATCGATGGCGCCGAGCGCTGGGACGCGGAAGCGGCATGCTGGATCGAAGAACTGCTGAAGCGCGGTGTGGGCAACGGCTCGGCCGCGCGGATCGTGATCACCTGTCGTTCCGAAGCGGAAGCGCGGCTGCGTCGGCTCATCGGCCCGGTGCTCGCCAGCAACGCGGCGTTCACTCGTCTGCAGCTGCAGCCGATCCCCCCTGAATATGTCGGCGAGTTCCTTCGTCATCGTCTGGGGCCAAGTGCTCTTGCCGGCGCGCGCGCTTGGTCGCCCGAAGCGTTGCGACAGATCGTTGAGAAATCCTCGGGCGTTCCGCGTCGCATCGTCGAGCAGGCCTCGGCGATGATCGATGCCGCGTCGAGCGCGGCCTTGGCGGCGC
>JANNTF010001103.1:0-4153 GCA_031403455.1 Alphaproteobacteria bacterium
ATTCCTGCGGAAATCCGTGCCTTCGTAGATGTGCTTGGGCACCAGCGGCGAACTCGACACTTCGAAAGCATGGAGGAAGGGTCCGAACGGCTCCTTCAGCTTGTAGACGACGGTATGCGCATCCGGCGTCTCGGTGGACGCGACGCGGCCGAAATTGGCGCGTGCGCGGCCATGCACTTCAGTCAGGAAGATCTGAGTCGAGAACACGACGTCGGCCGAGGTGAAGGGCTTGCCGTCATGCCACTTCACGTTCTCCTCGAGCTTGAACGTATAGGTGAGGCCATCGGGCGAGATCGTCCACGACTTCGCCAGCGACGGCAGCGGCTTCAAGGCGAAGTCGAAGGTCAGCAGGCTCTGGAAGATCTTGCCGCCGGCGACCTGGGTCGTGGTGCCCTGGTTGATCGGCAGCATCAACATCGGCGGCTCCGGCTGCAGCACGATGTTCATGACCCCGCCGCGCCGCGGCTGGTTCTGGGCGAAGCTCCGGCCCGGCAGGCTGGTCAACACGGGCACGGCTGCGGTGGCACCCAGGAAATTTCGACGACGCATGATTTTCCTCCCCCTCGGTTTGGCTACAGATGAGCCGAAAGCTTAAGCGTCCACCAGGATAGGCAACAGGCGACGGATCGCAAACCAGCATCTCGCTGGCCCGCGCAGGCGATCTCAGCGCTGTTTGGCGACGATCTTGTCGCTGATCTTCTCGTAGACCGCCTGCGGGATGATGCCCTTGGACACCAGCTGCAGCTTATTGGCATAGGGCCGGCCCTTGACGATCGCCGCGGCGCGCGCCTCGCCGATGCCGTCGAGCATGCGCAGATTGTCGGCGGTCGCCGAGTTGATGTCGATCGGCTGCAGCTGCGCCAGTTCGGGGACGAGCGGGCTGGCCGCGCGCGCGGCTGGCAGCGTCAGGCCGAACAATGTGACGGCGAAAGCGGCGGCGATCAGCGATGTCGCGAGTTTCATCCCGGGTTTCCTTCCGATGCGCGCCCACCTCGAGCGCGTGGCGACCTTAGGTCAAGAACGAGGCGCCGCGAGATTCATTCCGGCGGCGGTCGCGGTAGACCATTTGCGGCCCGGGACCGAGGCGAGCAATTGGCGCGTGTACTCATGGCGTGGTGTCGCGAGGACCTCGGAGGTCGGGCCGTACTCCACCACTTCGCCCGCGCGCATCACCGCGATGCGATCGCAGACCTGGGCGGCGACGCGCAGATCATGGGTGATGAACAGCATCGCGAAGGCGAGGCGGCGCTGGAGTTCATCGAGGAGATCCAGGACCTGGGCCTGCACCGATACGTCGAGGGCGGAGACGGGTTCGTCGGCGATCAGCAATTCGGGTTCGAGGGCGAGCGCGCGCGCGATGCCGATGCGCTGGCGCTGTCCGCCGGAGAATTCATGTGGATAGCGGTCCGCGCTCGCCGGATCGAGGCGCACAAGCCGCAGCAGATCGGCGACCCGCTGGCGTACGACGGCGCGGTCCTCGCCATGCGCGAGCGGCCCCTGCGCGATGATGTCGCCGACGCGGCGGCGCGGATTGAGCGAGGCATAGGGATCCTGGAAGATCATCTGCACGCGTCGGCGACGATGGCGGAGTTCCTCGGCGGGCAGCTCGAGGAAATCGCCCGTCACGCCGCGGATCGCGACCTTTCCGGCATCGGCCTTCACCAGCCGCAGGATCAGCCGCGCCAGGGTCGATTTGCCCGAGCCGGACTCGCCGACGACCCCGAGCGTCTCACCGGCGCGCACATCAATGGTCACGTCGTTCACCGCGGCGACTCGCCGGCGTGGCTCGAACCAGCCCGCCGACGAGGTGAACACCTTCGAGATCTTCTCCACCGACAGCGTGACCTCGCTGGTGATCGCGCTGCGCCGGCGCGGCGCCAGGCGCGGGACCGCGGCGAGCAGGCTCTTCGTGTAAGGGTGCTGCGGGCGGTCGAGCACATCGGATGCGGCGCCAAGTTCGACGAGCCGGCCGTGCTGCATCACGCCGACGCGATCGGCGATCTCCGCCACGACTCCGAAATCATGGGTGATGAACAGGACACCCATTCCGCGCCTGGTCTGGATCGATTTGATCAGCGCCAGGATCTGCGCCTGGGTCGTCACATCGAGCGCCGTGGTCGGCTCGTCGGCGATCAGGATCGCCGGATCGAGAGCCAGCGCCATCGCGATCATCACACGCTGTCGCTGGCCGCCCGAGAGCCGGAACGGATAAGCGCGCCGCAAGCTCTCGGGCTCGGGCAGGCCGACCGAATTCAGGAGCTCGAGCACGCGCGCCTCGATGCCCTCGTGCCGGCCATGGAAGCGCAGCACTTCCGCGATCTGATCGCCGACCCGCATCACCGGGTTGAGCGCGGTCATCGGCTCCTGGAAGATCATGCCGATGCGCGCGCCGCGAATTTTACGCATCGCCGCGTCGTCGAGCGCGCTCAGATCCTGGCCATCGAAGCGGATGGTTCCGTCGGTGAGTTCGACGCCGGTCGGCAGCAGCCCCATCACCGCGAGCGCGGTGAGCGACTTGCCCGAGCCGGACTCGCCGACGATGCACAGGATCTCGTTCTTCGCGAGGTTGAGGCTCAGCGCTTCGACCGCGTTCGCGCGATCGGCGCCGCGCGGCAGGCCGATCGTCAGGCGATCCAGCGTCAGCAGCGCTTCGGTCGTCATGCGCCCCCGCCGCGGCGACGCAGATGCGGGTTGAGCGCGTCGTTGAGGCCTTCGCCGAGCAGGTTGATGGCCAGCACCGTGACGAAGATCGCAGCGCCTGGAAACACGCTGAGCCACCAGGCCGTACGCAGCACCGAGCGCGAGGCGCCGATCATGTAACCCCAGCTGATCAGGTTCGGATCGCCGAGACCGAGGAAGCTGATCGCGGATTCGGTGAGGATCGCCGTCGCGATCATCAGGGACGCCATAACCACGATCGGCGAGATCGCGTTGGGCAGGATCTCGCGGAGCATGATCGCGGAGGGGCGCAAGCCGATGACGATGGCGGCCTCGACGAACTCGCGCTGGCGCAGCGTCAGGAATTCAGCGCGCACCAGCCGCGCCACCGGCGGCCAGGTGACGACCGCGATGGCGATCACGATCGAGACGATTCCCGGCCGCAGCACGGCGACCAGCACGATCGCGAGGATGAAGCTCGGGATGGTCTGGACGAATTCCGTGGCGCGCATCAGCACCTCGTCGACGCGGCCCCCGAAGAAGCCGGCGGAGGCGCCGATCGTCGTACCCAGGAGCACGGAGGCGGCGGTCGAGACCAGCCCGATCATCAGTGACACGCGCGCGCCGTGGACGACGCCCGCGGTGACGTCGCGGCCGAGCATGTCCGTGCCCATCAGGAAAGCCCGACTCGGGAATTGCATCGGCCCGGCCTTCATGTCCCAGGGGTCGCCGGGGAACAGCCAGGGCGCGAGCAGTGCGACCGCCGCGATCACGATCAGCGCCGCGAGGCCGAGCACCGCCCCGCGGTTGCGCGCGAAGCGGCGCCAGAACTCGATCATGACCGCCCCTCGATCCGCGGATCGACGATGCGGTAGACGAGGTCGGTCACGAGATTGAACCCGATCACCATCACGGCGCTGACCAGGAAGACACCGAGCAGCACGTTGTAGTCGCGTTGGGCCAGAGCATCGAAGGCGAGGCGGCCGATGCCCGGCCAGGCGAATACCGTCTCGACCACCAGGGATCCGCCCACCAATTGCCCGGCCTGGATGCCGGCCATGGTGATCACCGGCAGGATCGCATTGCGCAGGATATGCGCCCGTACGATGCGGCCCGGCGGCAGTCCCTTGGCGCGCGCCGTGCGCACGAAATCCATGGTGCTGACCTCCAGCATCGAGGCGCGCGTGAGGCGCGCATAGATCGCGACGTAGAACAGGCCGAGCGTCGCCGCCGGAAGCACGAGATGGCGCGCGACATCGAATGCATAGGCGAGGCCGCTGAGCTTTCCGCCGATGCTGAGCATCCCGAATGCAGGCAACAATCCGAGTTGCACGGCAAAGAGCAGGATCAGCACCAGCCCGAGCCAGAACAGCGGCATTGCATAGAGAACGAGAGCGAGCACGGTGATCGCGCTGTCCGTCCAGCGCCCTTGTCGATTGGCGGCGAGCACGCCGGCCGTCGTACCCAAGAGCAATGCCAGGGCGAAGGCCGTGCC
>JANNTF010001104.1:0-15296 GCA_031403455.1 Alphaproteobacteria bacterium
CCAGATTAGTTGGGACTTTATAGCCGGATGCCATCGAACAAGCACTCGACTGGCCAGCCGTCGAAACGGCTGCAAACCCCAGCACCACAGCTACAAGTCCTCGCGCCGAGACCACCTACTCCTCACCCCGATAAATCCGCACCAGCTTCTCGAGCATCGCGAGTGCATCCGCGCGGGGCCGCTGGAAGGTGTTGCGCCCGATGATCGAACCGTTGCCGCCGCCCTGATGGATCGCCTTGGCCTCGGCGAAGATGCCCTCGTCGCCCTTGGCCTCGCCGCCCGAGAAGACGACGACGCGCCGACCGGCGAAGCAGCTCTGCACGACATGCGCGATGCGCTTGTCGAGCGAGGAGATGTCGATCTTCTGCGCCTCGTAGACCTTCTTCGCGGCGTCCTGATAGAGCGCACCCGTGGGCGGCTTCACCTTGATGATGTGCGCTCCCAGCAGCGCCGCCATATGCGCGGCATAGGCGCAGACATCCATCGCCGTCTCGCCTTCCTTGGTGAGATCGCCGCCGCGCGGGTAGCTCCACATCACCACGGCGAGCCCGCTCGACTTCGCCTCGAGCGCCAGATCGCGAACCTCCTCCATCATCTCGAACTGATCGTCCGAACCGGGATAGATCGTGAAGCCGATCGCCGCGCAGCCCAGGCGCAGCGCGTCCTTCACCGAGGCCGTGACGGCCTGGTCCTTCGGGCGGGCCAGCGAGTTGGCGGAGTTCATCTTCATGATCGTCGGAATCGCACCGGCGAAACTGTCGGCGCCGGCCTCGATCATGCCAAGCGGTGCGGCATAGGCGTTGAGCCCGGCATCGATGGCGAGCTGGAAGTGATAATGCGGGTCATAGGCGTCGGGGTTGGGCGCGAAGCTGCGCACCGGTCCGTGCTCGAAGCCCTGAACGACGGGCAGGATGATCATCCGCCCGGTGCCCCCGAGCTTTCCGTGCATCAGGATGCGGGCGAGATTCCCTTTTGTGCCGGGATTGTCGCTCTCGTAATTGTCGAGGATCTTCTTGACCTTCTGGCTGATGCGCATCGCTGAGGCTCTCCTGGAAAGTGATAGCCGAGCGTTCTAGGAGAACGCGGGAAACGGCGCAACTCTCGGCAGCTATCTGGGTTAATCAGGTGTTGCGCGATGCCGCTGCCGTCGCGCCATGTGCATCTTCTTCCTCAAGCGCCCGAGCGCGATCGTGGCGGCCATGGGCGCGATGCGTGGCGCTGGTTGTGGCCCGGCGCGGCGGCGCGCCACGTCTCTACCGTCATGGTCGGCAGATCGAAATAGTCGCGCGTGCCGGCGTAACCCTGGCCGCCCATGCGCCCGACGGCGTCGAGCGCGGCCGGATCGACATGGAGGTTGCGCGCATCCACGACATCGGCGCGGAAATGCGCGTGGACGACTTCGCCGAGAATGATCTCGCGCGAGCTGCCGATCGCGAGCGTCACGTGATGCCGGCATTCGAAGGCGACCGGCGACTCCGCGATCCAGGGGCTCGGGACCTTGGCGCCGGGCATCGGCGTGAGGCCGGCCTCGCGCAGCTCGTCGACCTCGGGGTCGAAGGCGACGGCGCAGACATTCATCGCCTCGACGATGGCGTCGGAGACGATGTTGATCGTGAAGGCCAGTGTCTCGCGGACATTGCGCCCGGTGTCCTTCTGCCGGCCATCGGGGCGGAACTCGACCCCGAGCGCGAGGATGGCGGGATCCGCCGACAGGCAATTGAAGAAGCTGAACGGCGCGGCATTCACCGTGCCGCGCGCATCGACGCTGGTGACCAGCGCGATCGGGCGCGGCACCACCGCGCCGATCAGGAGCTTGTAGCGCTCGCGCGGACTCAGCTTCGCGAAATCGAACTCGATGGTCGCGCGGCCATCGATCGGCGCGTCGCGCGGTACGCTGTGGTCGGTCACGACTTGGTCAGTCCTTCACGGCGGGCGAAAGGGGCGAGCAGGTCGCGGATGTTCTTGTCGACGCGCGGCGCCAGCAAGGCCCGCGTCACGACGGCTTGCAGATGGCTCTCCATCAACGCCTGCGCGCGCTTGGCGTCGCCAGCTCGCAGCGCGTCGATCAACTGGCGATGTTCCGACACGGCGCATTCCGAGGAATGCGGCCGGCCATAGATCGCCAGGATCAGCGACGAGCGCGAACTGACCTCGTGGACATAGCGGCTGAGCAGGGCGTTGCCGGTCATCTCGGCGAGCAAGGTGTGGAACTCGCCGGCGAGACGGATCGATTCCGGACCGTCGCGGCCGTGCACCGCATCCTCCGCGCGCACATGCGTCTCGAGCCGCGCGAGCTGCGCGGCGTCGAGCTTGCCGGCAAGGATCGCGACGACCATGCGCTCGAGACCGGTGCGCACGTCGAAGACGTCGCGCGCTTCTTCCAGCGTCGGATAGGCGACCGATGCGCCGCGATTGGGCTTGAGCTCGACGAGGCCTTCGAAGGCGAGCCGCCCCAACGCCTCGCGCACCAGGGTCCGGCTCACGCCGAGTTGCTCGCCGATCGAGTCCTCCGGCAGTTTCGTGCCGGGTCGCAAGGCCTGCTCGATGATCGCGCGGCGCAAGGCGCGGTAGACCGCCAGCGCCCGCGCCCCGGCGAGCGGCGTCTCTTCGGCGCCGCGCCGTTTTTTGGCGTCGGCGCGGCCGCGCGGCTTCATCGCCATGTCACGCGCGCCCGCTTCGTGCTTGTCTGATCAGAGTGCATACAATACTCTCTAACAATCGAATGCGATCGAAGTCAAAGATTGTGCACGATCTGCCTAAAGACGCGGCGATCAGCCCGTTCTTGCGGCGGTTTTGATCTGACGGGCAATGCGCAAGGAGGGGTCGATGACGAGGAAATTCTGGCTGGCGGCGACGGCAGTGCTCGCGCTCGCGACGGCGGCGGCGGAGGCCAAGACGCTGAAATGGGGCGCGGCGCGCGAGATCGGTTCGCTCGATCCGTATTCCTTCGGGGAGACCTTCACGCTCTCGGTCCTGAACCATGTCTATGAGGGACTCGTCCGCTATACCGGCGATCTCAAGATCGAGCCGGCGCTCGCGCAATCCTGGGAGACGGTGTCGCCGACCCTGTGGCGCTTCAAGCTGCGGACCGGCGTCACGTTCCACAACGGCAATGCCTTCACGGCGGACGACGTCATCGCGTCGCTGACGCGGGTCACGCATCCGGACTCTCCGCTCAAGGGCAATCTCCCTGCCTATAAGAGCGCGCGCAAGATCGACGATCATACCGTCGAGATCGAGGTCAACGGCCCGTATCCGCTGCTGCTCAACGACCTCACCAATATCTACATCTTCGACAAGGAATGGCTCGAGGCGAATAACAGCCTGCTGCCGACCGACGCCGGCAAGGGCGTGGAAGGCTACGCGACCAACAACGCCAACGGCACCGGCCCGTTCAAGGTCGAATCCCGGCGCGTCGATTCGAAGACCGTCTTCGTCGTGAATCCCGGTTGGTGGGACAAGCCGCAGCACAACATCACGCGCATCGAATTCACGCCGATCGGCTCGGCCGCGACGCGCGTCGCGGCGATGCTCTCGGGCGAGATCGACTTCACCAATGTCGCGCCTTTGCAGGATCTGCCGCGGCTCGGCGCCGCATCGGAAGTGAAAGTGATGCAGACCAACGAGCTGCGCACCGTGATCTTCGCCTTCAACCTGCGCGACACGCTGTTCGAGAGCGACGTCAAGGACAAGAACCCGCTGAAGGACAAGCGCGTGCGCGAGGCGCTGTATCGCGCGATCGACATCGATGCGGTGCAGCGGCGTGCGATGCGCGGCCTGTCGCGCAACACCGGCGCGCTCGTCGCGCCGGCCATTCCGGGCTACGTCCCCGATCTCGACAAGCGGCTGCCCTTCGATCTCGACGGCGCGAAGAAGCTCCTCGCCGAGGCCGGCTATCCCGGCGGCTTCTCGTTCCTGATGAATTGCCAGGCCGATGGGTTGGTGAACGAGGAGGAGTTCTGCCAGGCCGTGGCATCGATGTGGTCGCGCGCCGGGTTGAAGCCGACGCTCAGCATGGGGCCGCGCAGCCAACAGACGCCCAAGCGCGTGAAGGGCGAGTTCGACGTGATCTCCTTCGGCTGGGCCAACGAACCGATGATCGACGCCTACTCGATCCTGATCCAGGTGATGCGCTCGAGGAGCGGCGCCGGCGGCGTGTTCAACTGGGGGAACTGGGGCGATCCGCGCATCGACGCGCTGATCGACCAAGCCGGAATCGAGCTCGATGCGACCAAGCGGATCCCGCTGATGACGAGGGCGATGCAGATCGCGAAGGACGATCATCTGTTCATCCCGATGCATCAGCAGCCGATGGCGTGGGCGCTGCGCAACACGGTCGAGTCCATGGTGCAGGCGTCGGACAACAAGCCGCGCCTGTGGCTCACGCGGATGAAGTGACGCTGCCGGAGGGCGGGGTCGCAGCCGATGCTCGCTTTCCTCGTCAAGCGCGTGATGAACGCGGCGGCCGTGATGCTCGCCGTCGCGTTCATCGCGTTCATGATCTTCCGCTTCGTCGGCGATCCCGTCGAGCTCATGCTGAACGAGCAGGCGAGTCAGGCGCAGCGCGACGAACTGCGCACACGGCTCGGCCTCGATCGTGGTTTCGCCATGCAGTTCGTCACCTTCGTGTTCAACGCGGCGCGTGGCGAGTTCGGCATCTCCTACCGCAACCAGCAGGAAGTCTTCGCTCTGATCGCCGAGCGCTTCCCCGCCACGTTCGAGCTGGTGCTGGTAGCGACCTTCCTGTCGCTCGCGCTCGGCATTCCGCTCGGCGTGTTCACCGCGATCCGCCGGCAGTCGTTCCTGGCTCAGGCGCTGCAATTCGGCTCCGTGCTCGGCGTGTCGCTACCAAGCTTCGCCCTGGGCATCCTGTTCATCCTGGTCTTTTCAGTGTCGCTGCAATGGCTGCCCGCCTTCGGGCGCGGCCAGGTGGTCGAGTTCGGCTGGTGGAGCACGGGGATGCTCACGCCCACCGGACGACGGGCGCTGATCCTGCCGGGCGTCACGCTGTCGCTGTTCCAGATCACCCTGGTGATGCGGCTGGTGCGCGCCGAGATGCTCGAGACGATGCGCACGGACTTCATCCGCTTCGCGCGCGCGCGTGGCCTGTCGGACAGCGCGGTGCATTTCCGCCACGCACTGCGCAACTGCCTGATGCCCGTGATCACCGTGACGGGGCTGCAGATCGGCAATCTCATCGCCTTCGCGCTGGTGACGGAGACGGTCTTCCAATGGCCGGGCATGGGGCTGCTCTTCGTCCAGGCCGTGACCTTCGTCGATATTCCCGTCATGGCCGCGTACCTGATCGTGGTGTCGTTCATCTTCGTCAGCCTCAACACGATCGTCGATCTGCTCTACGCCCTCGTCGATCCGCGGCTGCGCGATGACAGCGTGACCGGTGGCGGTCATGGCAACTGAACGCGCGGGCCCGAATCGCTGGCGGCGGCTGTTCGACGGCGATATCGGCTGGAGCTTCCGGCGCTCGACGCTCGCGATGGTCTCGACGCTAGCGCTGCTGCTGCTGACCGCCAGCGCCTTCCTGGCGCCGCTGATCGCGCCGCAGAATCCCTACGACCTCAAGCAGCTCTTCATCGACAAGGCGGAGCTGCCGCCGATCTGGTCGGCCGACGGCGAATCGCCCTTCCTGCTCGGCACCGACCCGCAAGGCCGCGACGTGCTCTCGGCGATTCTCTACGGCACGCGCATCTCGCTGATCATCGGCCTGGCCAGCGTCGTGCTGTCGATGACGATCGGAATCACGCTCGGACTCGTCTCCGGATTCCTCGGTGGCCGGATCGACAATCTCCTGATGCGCATCGGCGACACCGTGCTCAGCATCCCGACTCTGCTGATGGCGATCCTGGTCAGCGCCATCTTCCGCGAGCTCCTGCCGCCGACTCTGCGCGAGCCCTTCGCGGCCTTCATCCTCGTGCTGGCGATCTCGCTCACCGGCTGGGTGCAATATGCGCGCACAGTGCGCGCCTCGACGATGGTCGAGCGCCGCAAGGAGTACGTGCTCGCGGCGCGCATCATCGGCGTGAAACCGTGGCGGATCATGCGCCGCCACATCCTGCCCAACACGCTCACGCCTGTCATGGTCGCCGCGACGCTGAATCTGGGACTCGCCATTCTGTCGGAGGCGACGCTGTCGTTTCTCGGTGTGGGCATGCCGATCACGCAGCCCTCGCTCGGGACGCTGATCCGCATCGGCAATCAGTATCTGTTCTCCGGCTCCTGGTGGCTCGTCGTGTTTCCGTCGCTGCAGCTCGGCTTGATCGTGCTCGCGGTCAATCTGCTCGGCGACTGGCTGCGCGATGCGCTGAACCCGAAGCTGCGATGACCCGGCAAGGAGTTTTCGTTCATGGCCAATGACCTTCTGATTCGCAACGGTCGCCCCTTCGGCGGCGCAACCGCCGATGTCCTGATCAGGGATGGCCGCATCGCCAGCATCTCCCCGGACATCGCGGCGCCCGGTGTGCCGGTGGAGGACGCGCAAGGCGATCTCGTGCTGCCCGGACTCGTCGAGGCGCATACGCATCTCGACAAGACCTTGCTCGGCATGGGCTGGCGCAAGAACACGGCCGGCCCGCGGCTGATCGACAAGATCGACAACGAGCGCGCCCTCAAGCGCAGGATCGACATCGACCCCGAACGCCAATCCGCGCGCCAGGTCGTGCTGTCCGTTGCGCAGGGCACCACGCATATCCTCAGCCATGTCGATGTCGAGACCGATCATGGGCTGTGGGCGATCGAAGGCATCATGGCGACGCGCGAACGCTACCGGCCGATCGTCGATATCGAGATCGTCGCCTTCCCGCAATCCGGCCTGCTGCGCCGGCCGGGGACGCTCGAGCTGATGGACGCCGCGCTCGCCGCCGGCGCCGAGATCGTCGGCGGCATCGATCCCTGCGCCATCGACCGCGATCCCAAGGGCCATCTCGATGCGATCTTCGCGCTGTCGCAGAAGCATGGCCGGCCGCTCGACATCCATCTCCACGAGCCCGGCGAGATGGGCGCCTTCTCGATGGATCTGATCTTCGAGCGCACGCGCGCGCTGGGGCTGCACGGCAAGGTCACGATCAGCCACGGCTTCTGCCTCGGCTGGCCGGACCGCGATCTCGTGGATCCGATGATCGAGGCACTCGTCGAGCTGGACATCGCGGTGATGACGACCGGGCCTGCGACGCGCCCGGCGCCGCCGGTGCGCCGGCTGCTCGAACTCGGCGTGCGCGTGTGCTCGGGCTCCGACGGCATCCGCGATTCCTGGGGGCCCTACGGCACGGCGGACATGCTGGAGCGCGTGATGTTCCTCGGCTTGCGCAACGGGTTCCGGCGCGACGAGGAAGTCGAGCTCGGTTTCCATGTCTGCACGCAAGGCGGCGCGGATGTGATGCGGCTGAAAGACTACGGCCTGAAGCCGGGCTGCCAGGCCGATCTGATCGTCGTTCCTGGCGAGACGATCACCGAGGCGGCCGTCTCGCGGCCGGTACGCCGCCTGGTCGTGAAGCGTGGACTCGTCTCGGCCCGCAACGGGCGCTGCGTGATGGACCCGCCGTGACGCCGCCGCGCGCGCGGCCGACGGGCCGCATCCTGCTGACCGCGAGCTGGGTGGTCGGTCATCGTGCCGGGCGCCATGTACTGCTGCGGAACGGCGAGATCGTGTTCGAGGACGGCGCGATCCTGTTCGTCGGCCATGGCTTCGCCGGCGACTGCACGCGGCGCATCGATTATGGCCATGCGGTGATCGGTCCGGGTTTCGTCGATCTCGATGCGCTGTCGGATCTCGATACGACCATTCTCGGCTACGACAACCAGCCGGCATGGAAGAAAGGCCGCATCTGGCCGCGCAGCTATCTCGATGCCGGGCCCGAGGAGATGTACGCGCCCGACGAACTCGCGTTCCAGAAGCGCCATGCCTTCTCGCTGCTGATCCGCAATGGCATCACGACCGCGCTGCCGATCGCCTCGCTGTTCTATCGCGCCTGGGGCGAGACGCCGGACGAGTTCGCCGCCGCCGCCGATGCCGCCGCCGAGTTGGGCTTGCGCGTCTATCTCGGCCCCGCCTACCGGACCGGTAACATGGTCGTCGAGCCCGATGGCCGGATCGAGACCTACTACGACGAACCGCGCGGCCTCGCTGAACTCGCGGCGGCGATCGGATTCTGCGAGCGGCATGAGGGCAAAGCCGACGGACTGGTGCGCACGATGCTGGCGCCCGATCGCATCGAGACCAGTACGCGCGAGCTGCTGACCCGCACCGCCGCGGCCGGTCGATCCCTCGGCGTGCCCGTGCGGCTGCATTGCTGTCAGTCGAAGATCGAGTACGAGCTGGTGCTGAAGCAGCACGGCATGAGCCCACCGGAATTCCTGCAGAGTCTCGGCTTCCTCGGGCCGCGCACGTTGTTGCCGCACGGCACGTTCGTCAGCGGCAGCCGCCATATCGAACGGCCGGGGCGCGATCTCGAGATCATCCGCGATGCCGGGGCGACGATCGTGCATTGCCCGCTGGTCTCCGGTCGGCACGGCAATGTCATCGACAATTTCGCGCGCTATCGCGAGCTCGGTGTCCGCATCGGGCTCGGCACCGACACCGCGCCGCCCGACATGATCCTGAACATGCAGGTCGGTATGATCCTGTGCCGCGTCGCCGTCGGTTCGGCCGGCGCGTGTCGCAGCGAGGATTACTACGACGCGGCGACGATCGGTGGCGCCGATGCGCTCGGCCGGAGCGATCTCGGCCGGCTGCTTCCGGGTGCGCGCGCCGACATCACGGTCTTCGATCTCGATCGTCCGCATCTCGGACAAGTCATCGATCCGATCCAGACGATGATGCTCGCGGGCCAGGGCCGCGACTTCAGCGACGTGATCATCGATGGCCGCTTCGTGATGGAAGACCGCGCGATCCCCGGCAGCGACGAGGCCGCCGACAAGCGCCGCGCGCAAGCGCAGTTCGAACGCCTGATGGGCCAATATCCACGCCGCACCTTTGGCAATCCCAGCGTCGGCGAGATCTTCTCCTCGAGCTATCCCGTCGAGCGCGCGCCGTGAGTCGCGTCGCCGCACGCAGTGTGCAAGCCGTACCGACATTGTCGATCCGCGATTTGCGCGTGGTGTTCGACGGCCGGCATGGCCCGCTCACCGCGATCGACGGCATCTCCTTCGACATCGCGCCGGGCGAGATCCTCGGCGTCGTCGGCGAGTCCGGGGCGGGCAAGTCGCTCACCGGCACCGCCGTCATCGGGTTGCTCGATCCGCCGGGCCGCATCGCCGGCGGCAGCATCCATCTCGATGGCGAGCGCATCGACAATCTGCCCCCGCGCGCGATGCGGCGCATCCGTGGTCGCAGGATCGGCGCGGTGTTCCAGGACCCGCTCACCTCGCTGCACCCGCTGCTGCGCGTCGGCGACCAGATCGTCGAGACGATCCTCGCTCATCTTGATGTGAGCCGCGCGCAGGCGCGGCGCCGCGCGCTGACCCTGCTGCACGAAGTCGGCATTCCCTCGCCCGAGACGCGCATCGACCATTATCCGCATCAGTTCTCGGGCGGCATGCGCCAACGCGTGGTGATCGCGCTCGCGCTCTGCGCCGAACCGCGGCTGATCATCGCCGACGAGCCGACCACCGCGCTCGACGTGTCGATCCAGGCGCAGATCACCAGCCTGCTGAAGCGGCTCTCCCGCGATTTCGGCACCGCGATCATGCTGGTGACGCATGACATGGGCGTGATCGCCGAGACGGCGGACCGGGTCGCCGTGATGTATGCGGGTCGTGTGGTCGAGATCGGTCCGGTCGAGGCGGTCACGAAGCACGCGCGTCATCCCTACACATCGGGGCTGATGGCCTCGATCCCGAGCGTGCATCGTCGGGCGCCGCTCCTGCGGCAGATCGATGGTGCGATGCCGCGATTGACCGCGATCCCCGAGGGCTGCGCCTTCAATCCACGCTGCGGCTTCGCGAGCGCGCGCTGTCGCAGCGAGCGACCGATCCTGACGGCGGATCCGCATGGAGCATCGTGTTGGCATCCCTTGGCCGGGCCGAACGATGCGTGACGACCACGCCATCCTCGAGGTCGACTCCGCATCCTGCCACTTCGACGTATCGCCGCCATGGATCTCGCGCATGTTGCAGCGCGCGCCGCAGCGACGCCTGCGCGCCGTCGATGGGGTCTCGTTCCGCGTCAGGCGCGGCACGACGTTCAGCATCGTCGGCGAGTCCGGCTGCGGAAAGTCGACATTGGCCCGCATGGTCGTCGGGCTGCAGCGCCCGACCGCCGGTACGCTCCGATTTCGCGACATCGATCGTGGTGACGGCCAGCGCGCGCCGCCGCGCGTCCAGATGATCTTCCAGGATCCCTATGCGAGCCTCAATCCGCGCTGGCGCGTTCTCGACATCGTCGCCGAGCCGATCCGCGAGCTGAAGCTGATGGCGCATGCGGGCGAGGTCACAGCCCGTGTCGGCGAGTTGCTGGAGACGGTTGGATTGTCGCGTCACGACGGTGCGCGCTATCCGCATGAATTTTCCGGTGGTCAGCGCCAGCGCATCTCGATCGCCCGTGCGTTGGCGACACAAGCCGACTTCCTGGTCTGCGACGAGCCCACCTCGGCGCTCGACGTCTCGGTGCAGGCGCAGATCCTCAACCTCATGCGTCGGCTCCAGGATCAGTTCGGGCTCACCTATCTCTTCATCAGCCACAATCTCTCGGTGGTGCGGCACATGTCCGACCATCTCGCGATCATGTATCTCGGCCGCTTCGTCGAGAGCGGGCCAGCCGAGCGCGTCTTCGCCGCGCCCCGGCATCCCTATACGCGGCTGCTGCTCGACACGATCCCCGACGTCGATCGCCCGAACCGCGATCGCCGACCGATGTCGGGCGAAGTGCCAAGCCCGATCGACCCGCCACCGGGCTGCCCGTTCCATCCACGCTGCGTCCTCGCGCAAGACATCTGCCGCCAGGAGCGGCCCGCGTTGAGGCCGCTGCATGACATCGCCGTCGCTTGCCATCTCGCCGAGGCCAAGTGAGTGACGCGGCACCGGGCCCGGCTTGATCCGTGATGGCGGCTGGCACGCGCGACAATTCGCGCGTGCGTGACGCCAGATCTGATCGTCGCCAAGTTGTGCGAAGCGATGTGAAGACGCGATGCATGAAGCCGTGGCGCGTGTCGACACGCGGCTGAGCAACGTCAGGCCGCAGCGGAATCTCGAACGCGCGTCGGGAGTGAAATGCTGCTCGCTCGCCGCGGCCGCTCATGCGTAGATCTCGCCGCGCCGCCGCGTCGTCGTCGGATCGAGCGCGGCGTTGCGCGGCACACAGACAGGAGCGTTGCGTCATCGACGGTGCAATCATCCTGGCAAGGAGACGCGAGTCGGGATCATGAATCGACGCTTCGCGATGTTGGATGGCTTGCGGCGCGGCCAGCGGTGGACGAATCGGCGCGATGCGGATCCGATCGCGGCCGGGCATGTCGAATCCTGGAGCCGTGCCGGATGCCATTGCGATCCGTGTTCCGCGACGGCTGACCCGTCGATGTTCTTCGCCTCGGCCGCCTCGCGAAAGATCCAGTCCGCGCTGCTGAACGGGATCGAGACCGGCAGCGGCTGCATGTTTCTGATCACGGGCGAGGCTGGCATCGGAAAGACCATGCAGCTCCACGCCCTCGAGGCCGTTCTGCGCGTTGCCGGCGTCCCGGTGATGGTCCATGACGGCGCCGCGGAGTCATCATCGTGGGTCGGGCGTGTCGCCAGCCCGAGCCGCGACAAGCACGGCGCGCGCATCGTCGATCTCGTTGATGCGGCCGAACACTGCTCGTCCCAAACGATAGCGCTGCTCACGCAGGCGCTCCGCACGGCGGACACGCGCGGCTTCCATGCGCGGCTCGTGATCGCCGCGCGCCCGGAGATCGAAGCACGGGTTCATGGATTGGTGGCGGCGGCCCTTGGGGCGCGGATTCCTTTCAATTGGTTGCGTCTCGATCGCGTGGATGCGGCGGACATCGAAGGTTTCGTGACGCATCGCCTGCGGCGATCGGGATTCTCCAGCATGTCGCCGCTATCGGCGCCGGCGCTGCGTCGAATCATCGATCGATCAGCCGGCTTGCCACGCAGGATTCTCGGGCAGGCGGCGATCGAGCTCGATGCGGCGTGGCGTCACGCGGTGCTGGTCGGTGGTAGCGCCGTCCGCGCGCCGTCTCCGCACGGAACGACGCGCCGTGGCGCCAGGGCGGGAGCGCTGCCATTGGTTGCCGCAAGTGCGTGGCTGCTGATGCCAACCGAAATGGTCCATCGCGCCGAGCGGTACGCGATCGAGACGATCGCCGCTCAGCCGCGGCTGTCGGAGTTTGCATCTCCGAGTATCGCGGCGACCAGCGACGCATCGGTGGTGGAAATGCACGCGCCTTCCTTGCCGCTGCGTGGCGCGGAGGATGCGCATGGGTCTGTGATCGCTGTCGACGATGCGAGGCCGGCGGCCGACGAGGCGGTGACGCCGATCGTGCATCCCGTCTCTGAGCCGGCCCCTGACGATGGAACAGGCGCGGCGATCGCTGCGGTGCAATCGACCCGTGAGCTTTCGCCGGCGCTCATCGTGCAGGAGTCGGCGCTGCCGCTGCGACGCGCTCTCGATGCCGAGCAGATCGCTTCTCTCACGCGCCGTGGCGACGAATTGCTGCGCGAGGGCGACATCGCTGCCGCGCGCCTGTTTTTCGACCGTGCAGCGGCGGCCGGCGACGCGAGCGCGATGCGGGCCCTCGCGATCACCTACGACCCGCTCGCGCTGCGTCGGCTCGGCGTCGTCGGCCTGAGAGCAGATCCCTTGCGTGCGCAATATTGGCGACATAGGGCCGAAGAAGCCGAGCACGCCATGCCGCGCGTCCGGTGACCGGCGAACCATTTTTTCCTTTTCCCCGGGGTCAGGCGCTCTGCGCCAGTGACCGCGCGGTCACGTAGTCGACCTTGCCGGTGCCCAGCAGCGGGATTTTCGGCACCGGCACGATCGCGCGCGGGACGAAGAGCTCGGGGATCCCGCTGGCCTGCGCAGCGGCGATGAGAGCGCCGCGCGATGCGTCCGCGTGTTCGGTGACAAGCACGATCTGCTCGCCGCGCTTGGGGTCGGGAAGAGTGACGATGGCGTGCATCACGCCGGGCCACGTCTTGGCGACGAACTCCTCGACTGCGCCGAGCGGAACCATCTCGCCGGCGATCTTGGCGAAGCGCTTGGCGCGGCCCTTGATGGCGATGAACCCCTGCACATCGATGTCGACGATATCGCCGGTGTCGTACCAGCCCTCCGCCGGAGGCTCGAGCACACCCGGTCGTTCGGCGCGCAGATAGCCGAGCATCACGTTGGGGCCGCGAACCACGAGACGCCCGCCGCTCGCGATGCCCTCGACCGGATCGAGGCGATGCTCGATGCCTGGCAGCAGGCGTCCGACCGTGCCGAGCTTGAAATGCATGGGCGTGTTGACGGACAAAGCGGGCGCGGTTTCGGTGGCGCCATAGCCTTCGAGGATGCGGATGCCGAATTTCTCGAACCACGCCGCGCGCGTCTCCGGCTTCACGCGCTCGGCGCCGGCGAAGACGTAGCGCACGGAATAGAAATCGTAATTGTCGGCGACCCGCGCGTAGCCGGAGAGGAACGTGTCGGTGCCGAACACGATCGTCGCATTGGTGCCGTAAACCAGCTCCGGCACGATGCGGTAATGCAGCGGCGACGGGTAGAGGAAGATCCGCAGCCCCGCGAGCAGCGGCAGCAGCAGCGCGCCGGTCAGGCCGAAGGAGTGGAAGACCGGCAGCGCGTTGAAGACGATGTCGCGCGGCGAGAAATCGACCACCGCGGCGAGCTGGTGGCGATTGGCGAGCAGGTTGCGGTGGCTGAGCACCACGCCCTTGGGCGTACCCTCCGACCCCGACGTGAACAGCACGACAGCCGGATCTCGCGCATGCGCGGGGTCGTGGCGCGGGCTGGCGAGCGTGGCGCGCAGCAGCGCGGCGAGACGCGCGGGCAGGCCGATCTCGTCGCGCAGATCCTCGAGATAGACGATCGTCACCTCGCGACCGAGCTCGGTGACCAACGCGTCGAGCTTGGCATGCGTGACGAAACGCCGCGCGCTGATCACGAGCTTGATCTCGGCGGCGGTACAGGCCGCCTTCAGCCCGGCGATGCCGGTGGTGAAGTTGAGCATGGCCGGGACGCGGCGTTCCGCCTGCAGCGCAAAGAAGGCCGTGACCGCGGCGCGCGACGTCGGCAGCAGCAGGCCGACACGCTCGAGCGCTCCTGTGCGCGTGGCGAGCACGCGACCGAACGCGTAGCTGGCGGCGATCAGGCGGTCGTAGCTCATCGGCTGCTGGTCGATGTCGTCGATGATCGGATGGCCGCCGCCATGGGCGCGGCGCGCGTCGAGCAGCGCGTCGAACAGCGTCGTGTCGATGCGCGCGGTGGCGAACATCGTCTCGACCATCTCGTGATGCAGCATGCGCTTGAGCGCGGCACGGCGGGCGCGGCCGACCAGGCCGTCGGGCGCGCTGAGCTGGCGCGGCGGGAGGATGGTGATCGTGATCTTGGGAAACCACCGTCGCCGCAGCTTGCCGGCGAGGCGCGAGAAGGGCGTGAACTCGACGCCCTCGATGCGCACGGGCACGAGCGGCGCCTTCGCGCGCTCGGCGATCACCGCGGGACCTTCGTAGACCTTCATCAGCGCCCCTGTCGTGGTGATGCGGCCTTCGGGAAAGATAACGCAGGACCGATCGCTCTCGACGGCACGGATCATGGCGCGGATCGCCAGCGGGTTGGTCGGATCGACGGGCAGAGCGTCGACGAGGTGCAGGAACGGTTTCACCCACCAGCGCTTCGCGATGAAGGTGTCGACGGCGAAGACCGGCCGGCCCGGCAGGAACGCGCCCAGCAGCAGCCCGTCCAGGAACGACGCATGATTGGCGGAGATCACGGCGCGCGGCCCGGCCGCCGCGATGTGCGCGGCGCCAATGACCTCGACCCGGTAGACGAGGCGCAGCGCACCGCGGATCAGACTCTTGGCGAGCGTCCAACGCAGGATCCAGCCGGCGATTCCCGCGACCGCGATCGAGGCGAAGCCGCAGAGGGCGAAGAGGTCGCGCATCGTGAGCCCGCCCGCGAGCAGCGCCGCGGCCGTCACGGCCGCGATCGTCATGGCGAGCGCGTTGACGATGTTGTTGGCGGCGATGATGCGCGCGCGATGAGCCGGATCGCTGCGGTGCTGCAGCAACGCGTAGAGCGGAACCGTGAAGACGCCGCCGCCGATGGCGAGCCCGAGCAGATTGGCGAG
>JANNTF010001105.1:0-2749 GCA_031403455.1 Alphaproteobacteria bacterium
GCGCCGGTGGATGATTCGACCCTGTCGGTCAATCCCGGGAACTACCTGGAGAAACATCTGCGCGAAGTCATCGAGTACATCGAGACGCGCTCGCCGGTGGAGCTGGTGGCGGTGGGCATCGGCCACGATGTCACGCGCTACTATCGCCGCGCCGTGACGATCGTCGACGCCGAGCAACTCGGCGGCACGATGATGGACAAGCTGGCCGAGCTGTTCGACGAAGGCGACCTGCCGCAGAAAGCCGGCGGTCGCAAGCGCGCCTGATCCACGCGACGTGTCGACAAGCCGGCACGAGCCGGCCATGATCGCGGCTCCGAGAGTCTTCACGGGGTGCATGCCATGAATCGTCGTTGGCGCCTGGCGGCGTCGTTCGCCATCTTGTCCTTGTCCGCGCTGCTCGTCGCGGCGCCCGCTCTGGCGCAGAAGCCCGAACGCTGGACGCTCACCATCTTGCACACGAACGACGTGCATTCCCGGCTGCAGGCCGTGAATCGCTTCGACTCCACCTGCACCGACAAGGAGAAGAGCGAGAATCAGTGCATCGGCGGCATGGCACGATTGGCGTCCAAGGCGCAGGAGATCATCGCCGATGCGAAGGTCAAGCGCGGCAACGTGGTGATGCTCGACGCCGGCGATCAGTTCCAGGGCTCGCTGTTCTACAGCCGCTACAAGGGCAAGGCCGAACTCGCGGTCATGAACATGATGCCCTACGACGCGATGGCCATCGGCAACCACGAGTTCGATGACGGCACCAAGCCGCTCGCCGATTTCATCCGTGGCGCGAAGTTCCCGGTCCTCAGTGCGAATATCCGCACCGCCGGCGACAAGAACCTGGCCGGCAGGATCCGCAGCTCGATCGTCCTCACGCGCGGCGGGCGCAAGATCGGCATCATCGGCTTGACGACCGAGGACACGCCGACGATCGCCGCCCCCGGGCCCAACGTGCGCTTCGTCAAGGCCGAGACGGCGGTCAAACCGGTCGTCGACCGGCTGCGTCGCGAAGGGGTCGACGTGATCATCGTCCTCTCGCATCGCGGTCTCGTGCAGGATCGCGCGCTCGCTGCCGCCGTCGAAGGCATCGACGTCATCGTCGGCGGCCATAGCCACTCGCTGCTGTCGAACACCGTCCAGAATGCGGAGGCCCCCTATCCGGTGATGGCCAAGTCGCCGCGTGGCCAGAACGTCGTGATCGTTCAGGCCTACGCATTCACGCGCTATCTCGGCCGGATCGACGTGACCTTCGACCGCAAGGGACTGCCGGTGGAATGGAAGGGCGAGCCGATCGCGCTCACCCAGGGCATCCCCGAGGAGCCGCGCATCGCGGCCGAGATCGCCAAGCTCGCGGTGCCGCTCGAGGCCATCCGCACCCAGGTGATCGGCGCCTCGGCGAGCGACATCCTGCAGTCGAATTGCCGCAAGGAAGAATGCCTGATGGGCAATCTCGTCTCGGATGCGATTCTCGAAAAGACCAAGCATCTGGGCGTGACCGCGGTGATCCAGAACGGCGGCGGCTTGCGCGCATCGATCGGCCAGGGCGAGGTCACGATGGGCCAGGTGCTGACGGTGCTGCCATTCCAGAACGCGATCGCGACGATGGGCCTGAAAGGCAGCGATCTGCTCGCCGCGCTCGAGAACGGCGTCAGCGCGGTCGAGACCAATGCCGGCCGCTTCGCGCAAGTCGCGGGCATGCGTTACGTCTGGGATCCCGCCGCGGCAGCGGGCAAGCGCATTGTGTCGGTCGAGATGCGCAAACCCGATGGCAGCTTCGCGCCGCTGGATCCCAACGCCGTCTACAAGCTGGCGACCAACGACTTCACACGGCGTGGCGGCGACGGCTATGCGACGTTCCGCGACCGCGCGATCGACCCCTATGATTTCGGCCCGGGGTTGGAAGAAACGGTCGCGGCCTATGTCCAATCGCGCTCACCGATTCGTGTCTCCCTCGAGGGCCGGATTCGTGTGAAGTGACGTTCGCCGAGACCAGCTTTGCAGCAATTTTCAAGGAGGGATGACCCCATGCCGGATGACTCAGCCAAATCTTTGTTTCCACCTGCCGAGAAGCTCGGCCGCCGCGGCTTCATCGGCGCTTCCGCCGTGACCGGCTATACGCTCGCCGCCGGTCCGATCCAGGCGCAGACGATCGTCCGCACGGACACGGAGGGCCTCACGGCCGGCGAGATCTCGATCCCGACTCCGACCGGTGCGATGGGCGGCTACCGTGCCAAGCCGGCGAGCGGCAGCAACTTCCCGATCGTCCTCGTCCTGCAAGAGGTCTGGGGCGTCCATGAATGGCTGCGTGACGTCTGCCGCCGCTTCGCCAAGGCCGGGCATCTCGCGGTGTGTCCCGATTACTATTTCCGCCAGGGCAAGCTTGAAGGCATGACCGATTTTCAGACCCAGATCGGGCCGATCGTCAGCAAGAAGCCCGACGCGGAATTGATGAGCGACCTCGATGCGACGGCCGCCTGGGCGGCCAGCGATGGTGGGGCCGCGTCCAAGCTCGGCGTCACCGGCTTTTGCCGGGGCGGTCGCAACACGATCGTCTATGCAACCCACAACGCCAATCTCAAGGCGGCGGTCGCCTGGTATGGCGGCAATCTCGCATCGCCGGCGACGGAGTTCATGACTCAGCGCCCGATCGACGTCGCCGTGAACATCAAATGTCCGCTGCTTGGCCTCTACGCCGGCGACGATCCGGGCATTCCGCCCGATCACGTTGAACAGCTCAAGGCCGCCCTGGCCAAGTCGG
>JANNTF010001106.1:0-1549 GCA_031403455.1 Alphaproteobacteria bacterium
GCGTTCTTCAAGCCGAGCGTGTAGGGATGGCCGGGATCGCGCACGAGGTCGCGCGTCGGCCCGGTCTCGACGACCATCCCGGCATACATCACGACGACGCGCGCGCAATTCTCGATCACGAGCGCCAGGTCGTGCGTCACCAGCACCAGCGAGAATCCCAGCCTGTCCTGCAGCTCGCGCAGCCGCCGGAAGATCTGGTCCTGCACGATCACGTCGAGCGCCGTCGTCGGCTCGTCGGCGAGCACGAGCCGCGGCTCGAGGGCCAGGGCCATCGCGATGATCGCGCGCTGGCGCATCCCGCCGGAGAATTGATGCGGATAATCCGACGCGCGCCGCGGATCGACTCCGACCAGCGCCAGCAGGTTCCGGGCGCGCTCGAGCGCCCGGCTACGGCCGCAAGGATCATGCGCGAGGATGGCCTCGACGATCTGATCGCCGACGCGCAAGACCGGATTGAGCGCGTTCAGCGCGCTCTGCGTGATCATCGAGATCCCGGCCCAGCGGATGCGGCGACGCTGCTCGGCCTCGGCCGTGACCAGATCCTGGCCGAGGAACGCGATCGCGCCTGTGGTGATGCGCGCATTCGGCGGCATCACGCCCATGATTGCCTTGAGGAGCGTGGTCTTGCCGCAGCCGGATTCCCCGATCACGCCCAAATTCTCGCCGGCCAAGACGGTGAGCGAGACTTCCGCGAGCGCGCTCGCCGGGCCGCGCGGCGTGTCGTAGACGGCGCCGAGCTCGGTGATCGCAAGCACCTGACCTGCGGGCGCGGTCATCCGCATCAGCTCGCACGCAGCCGCGGATTGACGACCTCTTCATAGGCGCGGCCGGCGAAGTACACGGCCGAGACGAGGATCATGATCGCGATGCCGGGCGGCACCACCCACCACGGCGCGCGGTACATCATCTGCGAGGCATAGGCGTCGTAGACGATCGAGCCCCAGCTGACGACCGACGGATCGCTGAAGCCGAGGAAGCCGATGCTCGCCTCGGTGATGATCGCCCAGGCGAGTGCGAAGGCGATGCTGACCAGCGCGAGGGGCATCACATTGGGCGCGATCTCGCGATAGAGAATCGTCGCGTCGCTGGCGCCGGTGATCCGCGCCGCGGCGACGAACGGCATCTCACGCAAGGAGAGCACTTGCGCGCGCACCACCCGCGCGGTCGAGCGCCACATCACGAGCGTCATCGCGATGACCATCGTCCATAGGCTACGGCCCGTCATCGCCAGCACGACGATGATGAAGGGCAGGAAGGGCAGGCCGAGGAACATGTCGGTGATGCGCATCAGCACGGCGTCGACGCGTCCGCCGAAATACCCCGCGATCAAGCCGACATTGACGCCGATGAGAACGGTGCCGAGCGCGGTCAATCCGCCGACCAGCAAAGCCGGCCGCGCGCCGCACAGCATCTGGCTGAAGACGTCGCGTCCGAGCAAGGTCGTCCCGAGCCAGTGATCCCAGGACGGCGACGCCAGGCGGATCAGCCTGCCCGCGGCGTCGTAGCTGCGCGCCGTCGGATCGTAGGGCGCGATCGCCGGGCCGAAGAC
>JANNTF010001107.1:0-3932 GCA_031403455.1 Alphaproteobacteria bacterium
GGAGGGACAGACCGCGCGAAGCGCGGTCAGGGCGGTGAGTCACGCGAACGGGTTGGCGACTTTCGGCCAGTAGGGCCTGGTGAGCTTCGTATACGGGATCGACTCGAAATTCGGGGCGATCGAACCTGGGGTGGCGACGTAGCGCACATCGGCGGCGATCGGCGCGAAGCCGGCGTAGAAATGCTGGGTGGATTTCACGACGATGATCCGCTTGCTTGCGAGATCGATGCCGAGCTTGGTGAAGCCGTCGGGGTGGAAGACCTGCGTGCGCGTCGTGTTGAGCACGATGTCGATGCCCTCGGCCTCGACCCAGATCGCCTGGCCGATCTGCGAGATGCCGCCGCTCAAGCCGGTCTGGGTGTGGCCGTCGACCACTCGGCGCACGCGCACTTTGAGATCGACCGGATCGCCCGAGACCGGCCCGCATTTGCCGCCGATGCGCAGCTCGAGCTCCGCGCCCTCGCCGGCCTCGGCGCAGAAGCGCACGGCAATGGGATCCCAGAAATAGCCGATGACCGCGTCGCGCACGCCGCGATCGACGAGGCGGCGCAGCACGAAGGTGCTGTCGGACGGCGCGCCGCCGCCGGCATTGTCGGCGACTTCGGCGAGCACGATTGGCCCGCGCGGCGCCGCCAGCGCGACGTCGATCGCGGCATCGACCGTCTCGTGCGCGGTGTGGGTGGCGTCGCGCAATGCGAAGATCTCACGTGCGAACTGGGCCGCCAGGCGCTGCGCCTTGCCGGCATCGCCATCGGTGATCACGATCATCTTGGCGCCGACCTCCGCGACGTCGCCCCAGGGGAAGCCATGGCCGAAGGAGACCGAGAGCACGCCATCCATGCCTTCGCACGCGGCCATCTTGGCGACGAAGCTCTTCATCGGCTCGACCGGCGTGCGCCACATGTCGATCATGCGGCAATCCTCGAACGCCATCACGGGTCGGATCTCGCCGCGCGCGGTGGCGAGCGTCAGTGCATAGACCTCATGCGCGCGCTCGGCGCCGTCGATATGCGGATATTCCTTGTAGGTGATGATCACGTTGCAGGCTTTGCGCATCGTCTCGGTCAGGTGGCAATGCAGATCGAGCTCCATGCCGATCGGCGTTTTCGGCCCGACCACATCGCGCACCGCCGCCGCCATGTCGCCTTCGCAATCGTCGTAGCCCTGGGCGACCATCGCGCCGTGCATGAACAGCAGCACCGCATCGACCGGCATGGCGGCACGCAGATCCTCGATGATCGCAGCCTTGAATTTCTCGTAAGCCGGTTTGAGCGTGCGGCCGGCGGGGGCGGCGTAGGCGCAGAGGCTCTCGACGATCTCGTGGCCCTCGGCCTCGCCGCGCTTGCGCCATTCGATCAGCGGCACGTTGCCTCCGGTCGGCGTGAGTCGCGTGGCGTCGCCGCGGCGCAGCAGGCGTTCGGCGTAGCTCTGCTCGCCGGTCGGGATGGGCGAGAAAGTGTTGGTCTCGGTCACGATTGCGGCGATGAAGATGCGCATGGACTCCTGAACCCTCGAAGAGGCGGCGGAAGCGCTACCCTGCCGTCTCTCCGCGCGCGACGCCAACATCATTCGGCATTGCCTAGCGCGCGAGCCTCGGGCGACATTCCTGTCCTGGTTCGAGGGGAAGTCACGATGTCGGAAATCCCTGCGCTGCCCGATCTGCGCATGATCGGCGTCGACGCGGCGGCGCTGCGGCTCGAGGGGCCGCGGCTCGCCTACATGGAGTCCGGCAGCGGCGCGGCGCCGCCGCTCGTGCTGTGCCACGGCATCGGGTCGAACTCGATGGGCTGGCGCTACGTGCTCGCGCATTTCGCGAAGACGCGCCGCGTGATCGCCTGGAATGCGCCGGGCTATCTGATGTCGGACAATCTCGCGACCTATGCGCCGGGGCCCGAAGATTATGCCCGCGTGCTCGGGGCGCTCGCCGACGCGCTCGGGCTGAAGAGTTTCGATCTGGTCGGGAGTTCCTTCGGCTCGATCTGCGCCTCGGCCTTCACCATCGCCAATCCCGGGCGCGTGCGTCGCCTGGTGCTGCTCGGCGCGACGCGGGGCTTGCGCAACCTGCCGGCCGAGGCGCGAGTCCAGATGCTGCGCATGCGCGAGGACTCGATCGCGCAAGGGCCGATCGTGTTCGGCGACACGCGCTGGAAGAATCTCTGCGGACCGCATGCGTCGCCCCAGGCGATCGAGCTGATCAAGGCGACGCTCAAGGCGACCAATCGCCTGGCGCTGCTGCAATCCTCGCAGGCGATCCAGCAGACCGATCAAGTGGAGTGGGCGCCTAGGATCGACGTGCCGACCCTGATGGCGACGGGCAGCGAGGACAAAGTCACGCCGGTCGAGGCCAATGCGGCGCTGATCGTGAAGGCGCTGCCCAATGGTCGGCTCGTGGTGATCGACGGCGTCGGCCATCTGCCGAAGCTCGAGGCGCCGGAGCGGGCCTGCGCGCTGATCGCCGAACATCTCGCGTGAGGCCGACATGACAAGCGCCGCGACGAAGATCATTCCGGGCAGCCCGCGCATCGCGGTCGACGAGGCGGGCGAAGGCAAGCTGCTGGTGTTCATGCACGGCATCGGCGGCAACAAGTCGAATTGGCGCGATCAGGTGCCCGCTTTCGGCAAGCAGTTCCGCGCCGTCGCCTGGGACGCGCGCGGCTATGGCGGCAGCGACGATTACGACGGCCCGCTCGATTTCGGCGATTTCTCGCGCGACCTCCTGCGCGTGCTCGACCATTACGGCGCGCGGAAGGCGCTGCTCTGCGGCCTCTCCAAGGGCGGACGCGTCGCGCAGGATTTCTATGAGCGCTATCCCGACCGCGTGGCCGCGATGGTGCTGGTCGCGACGATGCCGGCTTTCAGCGAGGGCTTGAGCGAGGCGCAGCGCGCGGAATTCCTGCGGCTGCGCAAGGAGCCGCTGGTGAACGGCAAGGAGCCCAGCGACATCGCGCCCATCGTGGCGAAGACTCTGCTCGGGCCAAAGGCGGCGCCCGAGGCCTTCGACCGTCTGGTCGCCAGCATGTCGGCGCTGCACAAGGAGAGCTACATCAAGACGATCGAAGCGACCGTCACGTATCGCCGGCGCACCAAACTCGCGGACATCAAGGTGCCCGTGCTGCTGGTCTTCGGGGAAGAGGACAAGCTGACCACGCCGGCGACCGGCAAGCGCATGCATGCCGAGATCCCGGGCAGCCGTTATGTCGAGATCGCCGGGTCGGGCCATCTCGTGAATATCGAGCAGCCCGCGGCGTTCGAAGCGGCCGTGCTGCCGTTCCTGCTCGAGCATCGCGGCCTGGCGGCGTGATGGAAGCCGCGATCGCCTTCGAACGGGTGGAGCTGAAATTCGGCGGCGAGCGCATCTACGATTCGATCGACTTCACCGTCGCGCCGGGCGAGTTCTTCTGCTTTCTCGGCCCGTCGGGCTGCGGCAAGTCGACGGCTTTGCGCCTCATCGGCGATCTGATCCCCAGCGATGGCGGGCGCGTCCTGGTCCATGGCCAAGCGCCGAGCGCGAGCTGGCAGCGCATCGCCTTCGTCTTCCAGTCGCCACGCCTGGCGCCGTGGCGCGACGCGCTCGCCAATGTGCTGCTCGGTGTCGAGCTGCGCTACGGCCGGGCCGAGGCGAAGGCGCGCACTGCACGCGCGCGCGAGTTGCTGGCGCTGGTCGGGCTCGCGGATGCGGCCGCCAAATTCCCCATCATGCTCTCGGGCGGCGAACGCCAGCGCGTCGCGATCGCGCGCGCGCTCGCCGTCGACCCGGAGATCGTGCTGATGGACGAGCCCTTCGCGGCGCTCGATCCCAATACGCGGCGACGGCTGCGCGCGGAGATCGAGCGGATCTGGCGCGCGACTGGGAAGACCATCGTGTTCGTGACTCATGACATCGACGAAGCGCTGACCCTGGCCGACCGCCTCGTGCTGCTGTCGAACAAGCC
>JANNTF010001108.1:0-2191 GCA_031403455.1 Alphaproteobacteria bacterium
GCGACAAGGCGTTCTGCGCCGGCGGCGATGTGCGCGCGGTCTACGAGGCGGGGCGGCGCGGCACCGACGTCCTCACCTACGAGTTCTTCTTCGAAGAGTACCGGCTGAACCGGCGGATCCATCGCTATAGCAAGCCCTACATCGCGCTGATCGACGGCATCGCGATGGGGGGTGGGCTCGGTCTCTCGGTTCACGGGCGCTATCGAGTCGTGACCGAGAGGGCCATGGTCGCGATGCCCGAGAGCGCCATCGGTCTGTTTCCCGATGTCGGCGGGAGTTGGTTCCTCGATCGCGCACCGGGCAAGCTCGGCCTCTTTCTTGGCCTTACCGGGACGCGGCTCAAAGGCGCCGACATCCTCTATGCCGGTCTCGCAACGCATTTCGTGCCCGCATCGGATCTGCCGGCGCTGGTCGATGCTCTGGAGCACACGTCACCCGAAGCGGCGCTCCACCGTTTCGCCCAGGATCCGGGGCCGGCGTCGCTTGCCGCCCGGCGCAGCCAGATCGATCTCGCCTTCGGTCATCCCACGATCGAGGCGATCGTCGCCGCGCTCGAGGCGGCGGGGGAGTGGGGCCGGGCGCTCGCGGCCGATCTGGCCAAGCGGTCGCCGACCAGCCTCAAGGCGACGCTGCGGCTGTTGCAGCGTCATCATCGCCACGAGATCGAGGATTGCCTGAGGGGCGAGTTCCGGCTCGTGCAGCGGTTCATGGCCGGGCATGATTTCTACGAGGGCATCCGAGCCGCACTGGTCGACAAGGATCATGCGCCGAAATGGAGTCCGCCGACGCTGTCGGGCGTCGATGCGTCGGTCATCGACGCGATGTTCGCGCCGCTCGAGAATGGCGAGCTGGATTTCGAGGATTGATCTTCGACGAAGCGCTGCCGTGAACCAGGGGGAGGAGAGATGACGAAGATCGGTTTCATCGGGCTCGGCAACATGGGGGCGCCGATGGCGCGCAACCTGATCAAGGCGGGCCATGTCGTTCACGGTTTCGATGTCATGCCGGCCAATCTCGATCTCCTCGCCAAGGCAGGCGGCGTCGCCGCCGCATCGGCGCAGGACGCGGTGCACGACGCGGATGCCGTGATCACCATGCTGCCCGCGGGACAGCACGTGCGCAGCGTCCATCTCGGCCCCAACGGCGTGATCGCGACCGCGGCAAAGGGCACGTTGCTGATCGATTGCTCGACGATCGACGTCCAGACGGCGCGCGAGACCGAAGCCGCCGCCAGAGCGCGGGAACTCGACTTCATCGACGCGCCGGTATCCGGCGGCACGGTGGGTGCCGATGCCGCGACGCTGACCTTCATGTGCGGCGGCAGCGACCGTGCGTTCGCCCGGGCCGAAGCGTTGCTCGCACAGATGGGCAAGACGGTGGTGCATGCGGGTGGGCCCGGCAACGGTCAGGCCGCCAAGATCTGCAACAACATGATCCTCGGGATCTCGATGATCGCGGTCGGTGAGGCGTTCAATCTCGCCGCCAAGCTTGGATTGCCGGCCGAGAAACTGTTCGCCATCTCGTCGAAATCCTCGGGCCAATGCTGGTCCCTGACGAGCTATTGCCCGGTGCCGGGGCCGGTGCCGACGAGTCCGGCGAACCGAGGCTACGCGCCGGGATTCACGGGGGCGATGATGCTCAAGGATCTCAAGCTCGCCCAGGAGGCGGCGCATGCGGCCGGCGTGGCGACGCCATTGGGGGCCGCAGCTCAAGCCCTCTATGCGCTCTACGCCGGCGGCGGTCACGCACAGGACGATTTTTCCGGCATCATCCGTATGCTGGCCGGGCAGCGCGAGGCGTCGCGCTAACCGTCCTTTAAGGCTGCTGGCGCATGCTCAATCTCGCCCACGGGCATGTTCGCCCGAAACCCGCGAGATTTCCTGCCATGAAGCGTGCCTATCTCGATACGGTCGCCCTTGTCGAACGGCTCCATCGCCATTTCCTCGAAGTGGTCAAGAGCGAGATCGACCGACTCAGCATCCGCGACATCAACAACGTCCAGGCGCTGATCCTCTACAACATCGGCAGCGAGGAGATGACGGTCGGCGAGCTGACTCAGCGCGGGTATTATCTCGGCTCGAACGTCTCCTACAATCTCAAGAAACTCATCGAGTGCGCCTACATCGCCCAGGCGCGCTCGCAGCATGACCGTCGGTCCGTGCGCATCAAGCTCACCGAGCGTGGCCTCGCC
>JANNTF010001109.1:0-2829 GCA_031403455.1 Alphaproteobacteria bacterium
GCGAGCGGAGGCGCAGCGGTGCGCTGGTCGTCCCCGAGCAAGCCCTGGTCGGTGGCGGCAGCGGGCGTCGGTGCGTGCGGGTCGCGGTCCGTGACGAAGAGAGCGGCGATGAGCGCCAGACCGGCGAGGAACATCAGGATCGGCAGGCCGTAGGTCGCCGGCACGATCTCGAGAACGGCCAGGAAGATCAGGGTCGCACTCAGCAGGAGGCCGGTTGCCGCGACGACATGATGCTTCAGTGTACGATCGGCGAGCACGGCGCCGATGACGATTCCACACGAGCTGCCGATCAGAAACAGCGTCAGGCTCTTGGCGGCGAGCGTGTCCGACAGGCCAAACATCGCCATCGACGCCGGTACGGCGAAGGTCTGCAGCCCCACCAAGGCTGTCGATAGCAGGAAGAAATAGACGAAGCACATGACGATCGGACGCTGCAACAGCACCGCCTGGCCGAGAGTCTTCGTCGTCTCGTTGCGCTTGATGCGCGCCTCGATGCGATCATCGATCAGATCGCGGCCCCAATAGAAGCCCACCACCGCGACCAGCCCGGCAGCGCCCATCAGCGCGACGGCCTCACGCCAGCCGAACAGCTTGGACAAGGCAATGCCGATCAGGGGCGCCAGCACCCACCCGATATTGCCGGCCAGCCCATGGGCGCCATAGGCGCGGCCGAGCCGGGTGCCGTGCACGCGCGCATTGAGAACCGAGAAATCAGCGGGATGAAAGACGCAATTGCCGAGGCCGCCGGCGACCGCCAGCGGCAGGAGGGCCCAATATCCGGGAGCGAACGCCACGGCAAAGATCGACGCGGCGAGCAGAGCGAGGCCGAGCAGGAGAACCCGTCGCGCGCCGAAGCGATCGACGACGAAGCCGGCGCCGAACTGCGCGACTCCCGACACGCCATAGAACAGGCCGGTGACCAGGCCGAGTTCGCCATACCCGACGTCGAACTCCTCCTTCATCGCAGGGAAGAGCGGTGGCAAGGTGAGCTGGAAGAAGTGGCTGAAGCCATGCGCGACGGAGACGGCGCCGATGACACGCGCATCGGACTGCCAAGGCTGTACGGAAACGGTCATGATGGCGCGGAGGTTATCAGTGCCATCCGTTCGCCGCCAAGGCGCACGACCCTCGGTGAGGCATGCACGGCACAGACGGGAGGCCAGCGATTATGGCGCGTATCGCGATTGCGACGTTCCAGCATGAGACGAACACGTTTGCGCCCTCGAAAGCCGGCTTCGCCGAGTTCGCGGATGGCGGCGGGTGGCCAGGCTACTGCGTGGGCGGAGACCTGCTGGTCGCGATCCCGGGCATGAATATTCCGATCGCCGGCTTCGTGGATGCGATCCGGCAGCGCGGGCATGCCGCCGTGCCGCTGGTCTTCGCCAATGCGACGCCGTCGGCCCATGTCACAAATGCTGCCTTCGAGCGCGTGATGACGGATCTGCTGCACCAACTCACGCGCGCCGGAGACATCGATGCGGTGTATCTCGATCTGCACGGCGCCATGGTCACGGAAGCCCACGACGATGGCGAAGGTGAAATCCTCGCGCGCGTGCGGCGCGCCGTGGGGTCGCGCGTGCCGATCGTTGCCAGTCTCGATCTGCACGCCAATCTGAGCGACACAATGCTCGACCGCGCCGATGCGTTGATCGCCTACCGCACCTATCCCCATATCGACATGGCCGAGACGGGATTGCGCGCCGCCAGTCTGATGGACGCCATCCTCAGCCATCAGGAGCGTCCGTTCAAAGCGATGCGTCGGCAGGATTTCCTGATCCCGCTGACGGCGCAATGCACCTTGGTTCAGCCGGCGGATCAGATCTATGGCGACCTCGCTCGCCAGGAGACGCTGGCCGACGGGTGGTTGTCTTTCACGCCGGGATTTCCCGCCGCCGACGCGGCCTGTTGCGGCCCGGCGGTATTCGGCATGGGATTCGACCGCGCGAAGATCGAGGCGGCCGTCACCAATCTCGCGCATCGTGTGAGCGAGGCGGAACGCAGCTTTCAGGCGGAATTCCTGACGCCGGATCACGCTGTCCAGCAAGCGATGCAGATCGCCAAGACCGCCGAGCGCCCGGTCGTGCTGGCGGACACGCAGGACAATCCCGGCGCGGGCGGTAACGGTGACACGACGGGGTTGCTCGCGGCGTTGATCGCGAACCGCGCCCAACGCGCATTGCTCGGGCTTCTGATCGACGCTGCTGCGGCGAAGCGCGCACACGAGGCGGGGGTGGGGGCCGAGATCGAGTTCTCGCTGGGGGCAAAATCAGGTCTGCCACAGCATTTTCCGGTCGTCGGCAGATTTCGCGTCGTGCAGCTCTCGAACGGAGAGTTCACGTGCAACGGGCCCTTCTACGCCGGTGCGCGCATGACGCTGGGACCGATGGCGGCGCTGCGCAAGGATGGCGTCACGGTAGTCGTCGCCAGCAAGAAGGTTCAGGCGGCGGACCAGGAGATGTTTCGCCACATCGGATTGGACCCCATCAGCTTCGCCATCGTCGCGCTCAAGAGTTCGGTCCACTTTCGTGCCCATTTCGGTCCCATCGCCGCGAAGGTTCTGATCGTCGCCGCTCCAGGGCCGATGGCGGCCGATCCGGAAACACTGCCGTGGCGCCGATTGCGGCGGGGCTTGCGACTCAAACCGTACGGCAAGCCGTTTCGACCGCCGGCCTAGTCGGGCATCGCGTCAGATCAATCGGCACCAGACGGGCGTGTGGTCCGAGGCCCGTTCGCGGCTTCTCGGCGCGCGGTCGATACCTGACTCGGCGAGCCGGTCCGCAGCTGCGGGCGACAGCAGCAAGTGATCGATGCGGATGCCTTCGTTGCGTG
>JANNTF010001110.1:0-2775 GCA_031403455.1 Alphaproteobacteria bacterium
GCCAGGTCGACCGGCTCCTGGCCAATGGCGCGCAGCGCCGCGGCGCCGTCGTTGAAGGCGCGCACGCGGAACCCTTCGGACTCGAGCGCGACCGAGACCGAGGTCAGGATGTTGCGGTCGTCATCGACCAAGGCGATCGTCTGTGACACGAAAGCGGACCCATTCGGTTCTTGCCCGGCGCGAAACTGCCCGGGCGCCGGCCATAGATGTCGCGCCGGATTGTGGCGCGCACGCGGCGTGGCCGGGGCGCCCGCAAGATAATAGAGATGAAGCGCCGTCAGGGTTACTCTCCTCGCGCATGTCCGACCAAGGTCCCTCGCCAACGCCGGGCCGCCAGGCGCGCGACCTGATCCGCCGCCTCGATCGTGCGACACTGGCGACGATCGGGCGCCCAGATGGTCGCGCCGCCGGTGAACCCTACGCGTCGCTGGTGCTCGCCGCCTGCCTGAGCGATGCGCGCCCCGTGCTGCTGATCTCGCGCCTCGCCGACCATACGAAGAACATCGAGGCGAACTCGGCCGTCTCGCTGCTGTTCGACGGCACGCAAGGGCTGGACGACCCGCTGACGGGTGCGCGTGTCTCGCTCCAGGGCCACGCGATCAAGGCGGCCGACGGCGCCGCGCGGATGCGGTTTCTCGCGCGCCACCCCGGCGCCGCGATGTATGCCGATTTCGGCGACTTCGCGTTTTACATCGTGGAGATGCACGCCGCGCACATCATCGCTGGATTCGGCCGGATCCACTGGCTGCCGGCCAGCGACGTGCGCGACGCGATCGACGACGCGCCCGACCTGGTCGCGGCGGAGGCGGAGATCGTCGCGCATATGAACGCCGACCATGCCGACGCGGTGCAGGTCTATGCGACCCGGCTGCTCGCGCGGCGCGGCGACGGTTGGATCCTCACCGGCGTCGATCCCGAAGGCGCCGATCTGCGCCGCGCCGGCGAGATCGCCCGCCTCGCCTTCGACAAACGCGTCACCACGGCCCAGCAGGCGCGAGTCGAACTCGTGCGCCTGGTCAAACGCGCGCGGGTCTGACGCGTTCAGGCCGATCGCACCGCTTCCTCGGCGAAGCGCGGATCGACCGCCTGGGCATAGCCGAACTCCGGCGGCGCGGGATCCTGGTTGAGCATCGCCAGTTCCTGAACGAGGACGTCGCGGTTGCGCGCGAAATGCGCCGGGGTGATCCGCGGATCGGGCAGGAAGATGCCGCCATCGGAGTCGAAGGAGCGCTCGAAGATCTGCGGATCCATGTCGCCGAAGAATTTCTGCGACCACGCCTTGAACCCGGGACGATCGGATTGGATCGCCTTCTGCGCCGCGTGGATGCCCTTGCAATACGCCACGAGCTGCGGGCCACGCTCCGCCGCCACGCGATCGGAGACCGTCGCGGCGATGTAGAGATAATCGGCGAATTCCGGCGGCGGATTGCGCGACATGTTGAACAGGAACGCCGCGCCGCTGCGCGAGACCGCGACGTCCGAGGTCGGCGAGGACAGGCAGAACCCGTCGAGGACATCACGCTCGAGGGCCGCCAGCATCGCCGGCCCACCACCCTGCACGGTAATCAGCTGCGCGTCGGTATCCGGCTTGAGCCCCGCGCGCAGCAGCAGATTGCGCAGCAGGAAATCCGGCGCCGCGCCCGGCCCGGTCGTCCCCATGCGCAGCCCCTTGAGCGCACGCGCCTTGTCGAGCACGGCGGAGGCTTCGGTCACGCCGAGCCGGTCGAGGATCGCCTTCTTCACGACCACGTGGCTCGCGTATTTGTTGACCATGCCGCAGATCATCTTGATCGGCTGACGGCGGACCTGGACGCGCATCGTCACCGTCGGCGCGCCGAGCAGGATCTCCGCGGCGTTGCTCAGCAGCGTGTCGACATTGACGCCGCGTCCCGACGTGTTGCCCTGGACCTTGACGCCGGCCGTCTCGAAGGCGCCGAGCGCGTTGGCGTAATCCTCGACGATCCACAGCCAGGATTTGGCGGTGGCGCGGATGGAGCGCAGCTCGGGCAGAGCCTGGGCGCGAAGGATAGACGGCGCGGCGAGCGTGGCGGCGCCGGCCAGTGCGGTACGACGTGTCACAGCGATCATGATTCGTCTCCTGAAATTCGAGGCTGGACCGCGTCAGCTCCGCGTGAAGGCCTCGGTGAAGAACGCGGTGAGCCGCGCGAACAGCACGCGCTGATTCGCCGGCTTGGCGATCCCATGGCCCTCGTCGGCGAAGGCGAGCATCTCGTAGTGCACGCCAGATCTGTCCAAGGCGGCGCAGACTTCGCGGACATTCGCGGGCGTCACATTGGGATCGCGATCGCCCTGCACGATCAGCAGCCGGCCCGTGATGTTCGCGACGAAATGCACCGGCGAGCGCGCGCGGTAGCGCTCTGGCACCTGGGTGGGCGAACCGCCGAGCATCTCCTCGCTGTAAGGCCGCAGATCCGGGCGCGTCGTCTCGTAATCGACGACGAGATCCGTCATGCCGCAGATCGGCGCCGCGGCGGCGACGGTCTCGCGCGGCCAGCGCGTAATCGCGCACCAGGACGAATAACCGCCATAGCTGGTGCCAGTCACGCCGATGCGGCCGGGATGCGCGATGCCCTTGGCGATGAGATGCTCGATGCCCGTGCGGATATCGTCCTGCTCGAGCCCGCCCCAATAGGTCTGCTTGATCGCCTCTCGGAAGGCGAGGCCGAAGCCGGTCGAGCCGCGATAGTTGGGCTCCAGCACATCGAAGCCGGCATAGCAGAGATACTGCACGAACGGGCTGATGCGCGCCTCGGC
>JANNTF010001111.1:0-11694 GCA_031403455.1 Alphaproteobacteria bacterium
ACGTTCGGCTGTTCTGCCAGCACTCGCATTGACGATCATATCTTTTTTCGGTGGCTATGCGAGTGCTGGCAGAACAGCCGAACGTAACATCATCGCAATATTTTTTGCCTGCTTCATTTCAACGCTTGAATCAGAAGCGATTCGCGCGGTCAAGCAAAAAGACGCGAAAAAACGTCAGAACCAGCATATTTAGAGGCGATTCCTAATTCTTCCTCAATCCTAATCAGCTGGTTATACTTGGCCAACCGGTCGGACCGGGCGAGACTGCCGGTTTTGATTTGGCCGCAATTGGTGGCGACCGCGATATCCGCGATGGTCACATCCTCGGTCTCTCCGCTTCGGTGGGAGAGGACCGATGAATAGGAAGAGCGGGTGGCCAGAGCCACGCACTCCAGCGTTTCGGTAAGCGTTCCGATCTGATTGACCTTCACGAGGATCGAATTGGCGACGCCCCGGGCGATGCCATCCCTCAGCCGCTTCGGGTTGGTCACGAACAGATCGTCACCGACGAGTTGCACGCGCTTGCCCAGCGCATCGGTCAGCGCCTTCCACCCGTCCCAGTCATCCTCGGCCATGCCGTCCTCGATCGACGCGATCGGGTAGCGGGCGCAGAGATCCTGGTAGAGCTTCACCATGCCGCCGGCGTCGAGCGTCTTGCCTTCGCCCTCCATTACGTATTTTCCGTTCTTGAAGAACTCGGTCGACGCGACGTCGAGCGCGAGCATGATCTGATCGCCGAGGCGGTAGCCCGTCGACTCCACGGCCTTCGCGATGAAGGCCAGCGCCTCGTCGGCGCTCTTGAGGTTGGGCGCGAAGCCACCCTCGTCGCCGACATTGGTCGCATGACCGGCATCTGCGAGCCGCGTCGTTAGCGCATGGAAAACCTCCGACCCCATGCGGATCGCCTCCGCACAATTGGCCGCGCCGACGGGCATCACCATGAATTCCTGGAAGTCGATCGGGTTGTCGGCATGTGCGCCGCCATTGACGATGTTCATCATCGGCACCGGCAGCACGTGCGCGCGCGCACCGCCGATGTAGCGGAACAGGGGTTGCCGACGCGCTGCCGCGCCTGCCTTCGCCACCGCCAGGCTGACGCCGAGGATCGCATTCGCACCGAGCCGCGACTTGTTCTCTGTGCCATCGAGCTTGATCATCAGCGCATCGATGTGCAGCTGATCCTCGGCATCCAGGCCCGACAACGCGTCGAAGATCTCGCCATTCACTGCATCGATGGCGCGGCGCACTCCCTTGCCGCCATAGCGCGCCTTGTCGCCATCGCGCAGCTCCACCGCCTCATGAGCGCCCGTCGATGCGCCGGACGGCACCGCGGCACGCCCCAGCGTTCCGTCCGCGAGCAGCACATCGACCTCGACGGTCGGGTTGCCTCGGCTGTCGAGGATCTCGCGCGCGCGAATATCGGCGATGGCGGTCATGAAGCACTCCAGATCTCGGGGACTTCCGATCTAGCAGGAGACCGTATCCTCGCTCAACTGATGAGCGCGCGGCTATTCGATCTTCAGCGGCACCGACAGCAAGCAGCCGAACTCGCGCGGAAACTCGCAGCTCACGCGCGCATGCACCGCGCCCTGGCGATCGAAGAACTCGCCACTCTCGCCGCACGGAAAGACACCCTCGTGCCAGATGTTCGGATGGATATAGAGGCCGTGGCTGCCGTCGAACCAGAACGCCACGAAATGCTCCGGTCGCACATCGTCACCGGGATGCGCCAACGGCACCACGAAGGGCGCACGCGCCCGCGGAAAGAAGAGTTGCCCGCCATCGGGATGGTAGTTCGCGTGCCAGAGCAGCACGCGTTGATTGGCGCCGCCCGGCACATCCGCAGGATCGTCAGGGCGGCGCGCGTAACCAAGCACGTAGGCGCCGCCCACGGCGGCATTCGAGCCATGGAGACGGCCACCCTCCCATCTGCTCACGAAAATCCCTTGCGTCGTGCCGCCTTCGTCGCCGCAATCGGGATCGACGGGCCGGCGCCCCGTCGAGGGCCAGCGCGTGATCTGGATCTCGCACTGCGCCGGATCGGCGATCAATCGGCCATAGCCACGCAAAGATTCGGACGTGGCGACGACCAGTGGAGCCTCCACGAGGCGCAATCCGGCGCCAACCGGCGGATCGTCGTACCTCGGCACATCGGGGCGGACGCTGGACATCGAACCGAAACCATCCATGGCCATCGCACGTCCTTTCGTTGGGTTCAGGCGCCGAGCTTGGCGGCGAGATCGACGAAGTCGTCAGCGACGACATCCCATGCGCCGTCAGCCGCGAGATCCCTGCGCTGTTTCGCCCCATGCTCCAGTGGCCGCGCGATGAAGCCCGTGCGCAGGCCGCAGGAGTGCGCGGCGCGCAGATCGTCGTTGTGCGCCGCCACCAGCATGACCTCGCCAGGCGCCAATCCGAGCATCGCCGCGGCATTGAGATAGGCCTCCGGCAGTGGCTTGTATGCACGGCTCGTCTCGGCGCCGAGGATGACGTCCCAGGGCAGCCCTGCGCGCTTCGCCATATTGGTCAGCAGCGCGACGTTGCCGTTCGACAAGGGCGAAATGACGTGGCGCCGTTTCAAGCGCGTCAGCCCGGCAACGACATCGGGCCATGGATCGAGGCGATGCCAGGCCCGATTGAGGGCGGCGCGCCCGGCCGCATCCAATGCCTTCATCCCGTACTTCGGCAGCAAGGCGTCCAGGCTTTCACGATGCAAAGCATCAAGGATGGTCCAGGGCCGACGCCCCGACCGCACTTCTTCCATCGACGGCTGATAGCGACTGCGCCAATTATCCGCAAAGTCGAACGAGTCGACGGCGACTCCGAGTTTCCCGGCAGCGAGTGCGACCTCGCGGGCCACGGAGCTGCGCCAATCGACACAGGTGCCGAAAACATCGAATACGACGGCGCAAAGCGGTGGTGAGAACGACATGACATGCTCGCAGGTGTGGAACTAGGCGATGACGGGACCCATGGTAGGCGACACAGACGCTCTCTCCAATGCGATCACGCGCTTTCCCGAAGCCGGCCGCCGCGCGCTGGTCGCCGTTGTCGCGCCGACGAGTTTCGCTGGACGCCTGACTGCGGCACAAGCCGACCTGTTGGCGCAGGTTGCGAAGCTCGACCCGGACACGTTGCTGCGCGCGCTGATTCCGCTGGCCGCCGCCTATGCGCGCCCGGCGATTTCCGGGTTCTATGTCGGCGCCGTGGCGCGCGCCCAGTCTGGCGCGATCTATTTCGGCGCCAATCAGGAATTCGCGGGCACGTCGCCGTGGATGACGCTGCACGCCGAGCAATCGGCCATCGCGCACGCGTGGAGCGCCGAGGAGGAAGCCATCGACACCCTGGCCGTCGGTGCGGCGCCCTGCGGTCTGTGTCGCCAGTTCATGACGGAGCTCGGCGCGCCCGATCAGCTGCGCGTGATCATCGCCGACGGCCCGGCCACGACGCTTGCCACCTTGTTGCCGCAGGCGTTCGGCCCCGATGCCCTGGACCAGCACGGCGGATTGCTCTCATCACGACGTGTTTCGCTCATGCTCGACCATGCCACCGACGATGCGCTCATCCATGCCGCGTTCGCAGCTGCGCGACGCAGCTACGCGCCGTATACCAGCGCCGAGGCCGGCATCGCGCTGCGCCTGCGCTCAGGCGCCGTCGTCGCAGGCGCCTATGCCGAGAGCGTTGCGCATAATCCCAGCCTGTCACCCCTCGCGGCGGCGCTGTCTCATCGCGTATTTCTTGGTCTCGAAGGCGATGAAATCCTCGCGGCCTCCTTGGTTGCCGTGGGGCATGCATTGATCGATCACCATGGAGCCGCGCGCAGCCTGCTGACAGCGGTGGCCCCCGGGGTGAGGCTGGTTTCCTGGCCTGCGCGCCATCTCTGAACCGACGGTGCCCGGCGATGACGAGATCGGGGTCATCGCTTGCAAAACCGGGGGTGTGTGGGATCCTTTGCCTGTCTGCGCCAATGATGCATCTGAATCAGGAGGCCCCCCAATGTTGAAGATTATTCGCCGCGCGCTGCTGGCCGGTGTCGCCGCCGTCGCCCTCTCGTTGAGCATTCTTCCTGCGGACGCCAAGTCGTTGCGGTGGAGCAATGACGGCGATGCCAACTCGATGGACCCCTATGCACGCAACGAGACGTTCCTGCTGACCTTCATGTTGAACATCTACGAGCCGCTGATCCGCCGCGATGCCCAGCTCCGGATGGAGCCGGCGCTGGCGACCGAGTGGACCCAGGCATCGCCGACGGTGTGGCGCTTCAAATTGCGCGCCAACGTCAAGTTCCACGACGGCACACCCTTCACGGCGGACGACGTGGTGTTCTCTTACACACGCGCCACGGGCGGCGGCTCGAACATCAAATCGTATTTCGCTTCCGTGAAGCAGGTACGCAAGGTCGACGATCTGACCGTCGAGATGGAGACTTCGGCACCCAACCCGATCCTGCCCGAGGAGATCACCAATTGGGCGATCATGTCGAAGGCCTGGACCGAGAAGAACAACGCGACCGTGGCGGCCGACCTCACGAAGAACGAAGAGAGTTTCGCGACACGCAACGCCAACGGCACCGGTCCGTTCATCCTCAAGAGCCGCGAGGCTGATGTGAAGACGGTGCTCCTGCCGAACCCCGCATGGTGGGACAAGCCGCAGCACAATCTGACGGAAGCGACCTTCTTTCGCATCGCCAACGATGCGACCCGCGTGGCAGCGCTGCTCTCGGGCGAACTCGATTTCGTCTACACCGTGCCTCCGCAGGACATGGAGCGACTGGGACGCACATCGGGCATCAAGCTCGTGCAGGGTCAGGAGTTGCGCACGATCTACCTCGGCATGGATCAGCAACGCGACGAGCTGCAGGAATCGTCCATCAAGGGCAAGAACCCGTTCAAGGACAAGCGCGTCCGTCAGGCTTTCTATCAAGCCATCGACATCGAGGCGATCCGGTCGCGCGTGATGCGCGGCCAATCGAAGCCGACGGCACTGATGGTCGGTCCGGGCATCAACGGCTTCACCGAGGCGGCCAATATCCGCGCGCCGCATGATCCCGATGCCGCACGCAAGCTGCTGGCGGATGCGGGCTATCCGAGCGGGTTCGAGGTCGGTCTCGATTGCCCCAACGACCGCTATGTGAACGACGAACAGATCTGCCAAGCCGTGGTGGCGATGCTTGCGCGCATCGGCATCAAAGCCAATCTGAACGCGCAGACACGTGCCCGGTTTTTCGCCAAGGTCAATTCGCCGGGATTCAACACGTCGTTCTATCTGCTCGGCTGGACGGCCGCGACCTACGATGCGCACAACGTGCTGCTCAACATCTTCCACACTCGCGATCTCGCGCGCGGTCGCGGCATGTTCAACAACGGCGGCTACTCGAACACACGCGTCGATCAACTCACCGATTTGGTGGCGGCGGAAATCGATCCAAAGAAGCGTCAAGCGCTGATCGACGAATCGTTCAGGATCGTGAAGGAAGAATTCGGCTACATCCCGTTGCACCAGCAAACGGTCGTTTGGGCGATGAGGTCGAATATCGAGGTATCGCAATACGCGGACAATTTCTTCCCGCTGCGCCTCGTGAACGTCAAATAGCGTCGCCCGGACCCCGGCCGCGCATGACGCGGCCGGGTCGCGTCACGCCAGGCGTTCGATCGGCCTGGCCTTTGCCAGACGGTCGAACGCCACCAGCGTTTCCAACAGAGCCGGCAGGTCCTTCAGATGCACCATGTTGGGGCCGTCCGACGGTGCATGGTCGGGATCTTGATGTGTCTCCATGAATACCGCTGCCACGCCCAGAGCCACGGCGGCACGCGCTATCACGGGCACGAATTCACGCTGCCCGCCGGATGACGTTCCCCGCCCACCGGGCTGCTGCACGGAGTGCGTCGCGTCGATGACAACGGGATATCCGGTCTGCGCCAGGATCGGCAATGCACGCATGTCGTTCACGAGCGTGTTGTAGCCGAAGGACACGCCACGCTCCGTGAGCAGGATGCGCACATTGCCGGCACCGGCGATCTTGGCGGCGACATTGCGCATGTCCCAGGGCGCAAGAAATTGCCCCTTCTTGACGTTGATGGCGCAGCCTGTCGCGGCGGCGGCCAGCAGCAGGTCGGTCTGTCGGCACAGAAACGCCGGGATTTGCAGCACATCCACCGCTTGAGCGGCGCGCGCGCATTGCGCGATCTCATGGACATCTGTCAGCACCGGACAGCCATGGCGGGCACGGATCTCCGCGAAGATCGGCAATGAGTCCTCGAGCCCCATACCCCGCGCGGAATCGCCGGACGTGCGGTTCGCCTTGTCGAAACTGGTCTTGTAGATCAGCTTCACGCCAAGCTTCCCGGTGATCTCGACGAGCGCCGCGCTCATCTCGAGCGCATGTGCGCGGCTTTCCAACTGGCATGGCCCCGCGATCAGCGTGAACGGGCGGTCATTCGCGATTTCGAGATTGCCGACACGGACTGTCTTGATCGGACTCGTCCCACTCATCGTCGACCTCCTTGTGCCGCGGATCGCCGACAAACCGCGGCGGCTGAATCATTGCGGCAGCGCAGCGCGCGGCGGATCAGTCTGGAGGCGATGATCGACCTGCATGGTGATATCCACGAAATGCTCGCGCAGATTCCGGACTTCGACCTCCGCCACATGACGTGTGCGCGCATCGGGATGCAGGCGCGACACGGCGGTGAGCCAATAGATCGTGTCGATGCCCCCGCGGCGATCGATCAATATGCTCCCGCCAGGGTCGAAGGCGGTGGCTTGACGGTATCGCGCGAGCCGCGCAGCGGCCTCCATGTCGCCCGCCTTGGCTGCCTGCTCGAGATAGCGGGCGGCCTGCACCCGGTCACGCGGGACGCCGGTCCCGTTCCAATAGACGTCCGCCAGCGCACGCGCCGCCTTGGCATTGCCGCGTTGTGCACCACGGTCCAGCCATGGCCGGGCATCGACGATGGATTGAGTCAGGCCACGGCCTTCGAGGAACCGCAGACCGATCTCCGCATCGGCGCCGCCGTCACCCATCGACGACCCTTGACGGCACTGCGCCACCCCTTGGCTGCCATCCACGGGTACGCCATGGCCCTCGAAATACTGCCGTCCGAGGCCGCACCACGCGCGCGCCGATCCCTTGTCCGTCGCGCGCTGCATCAGCACCCGCGCTTGTTCATGATCCTGCGGCCGGCCACGCCCCTGCGTGAAGCACTGGGCGAGCGCATAGAGAGCGTCGCCGAAGCTGATTGCTGCGACACGCTCGAACAAGCCACATGCCAGCTCGGCGTCCTCCGCGAAGGGGCCGACGCCGCCGACCGCGAAATGCAACTCCCCCAGCAGCACCATGGCCCGCGAGTCGCGTGCCTGCACCAGCGCATCCAAATCCGCCTTGGCGGCGGTCCAGTTGGATTGGCGCAGCGCGGCGCGCACGGTGTCGACAGTGGGCGGCGTCTGGGCCCGCGCATCGGGCATTGCCGAACCTGTCAGAGCAACCAGAATGAGTGCGGCCAACGCGGCCTTCGGTGACGCATGCATCGGATGACTCAACTCCTCACACCAACCGGCTCTGTTCGACCGCTGCCCTGATGAACGACGTGAAAAGCGGATGCGGGTCGAAGGGCTTGGATTTCAGCTCCGGGTGAAATTGCACCCCCACGAACCAGGGATGTGCGGGAATCTCTATGATTTCGGGCAGCTCGCCATCGGGTGACATGCCGCAGAAGCTGATGCCCGCCGCTTCCAGCTTCGCCTTGTAGGCGATGTTGACTTCATAGCGATGACGATGACGCTCCTTGATCATCGATGCGCCGTAGATCGCTTGGACACGACTACCGGGCTTGAGCACGCAATCGAAGGCGCCCAATCGCATCGTGCCGCCCTTGTTGTCGCCGACCCCACGCGTCTCGACGCGGTTCCCGCGCACCCATTCCGTCAACAATCCGACGATCGGATCCGGTGTCCATCCGAACTCCGACGAATTGGCATGTGTGACCCCGCACAGGCTGCGCGCTGCCTCGATCACGGCCATCTGCATCCCGAAACAGATGCCAAAATACGGAACGTTACGTTCCCGCGCATAGCGCACCGCCGCGATCTTGCCTTCCGCACCGCGCTCACCGAACCCGCCGGGCACGAGTATCCCATGGGCGCCATCGAGCGCGTCGAACGACGTGGCGGATCCACTCTCGAACTGCTCGCTCTCGATCCAGTTCAGCTTGACGCGGACATTGTTGGCGATGCCGCCATGAGCGAGCGCCTCGGCCAGCGACTTATAGGCGTCGAGCAGATGGGTGTACTTGCCGACCACCGCGATCTGAACCTCGCCTTCCGGTGACCTGATGCGCTTGGCGATCTCGAACCAGCGGCCGAGATCGGGCTCGCCGTCCGGCTGATCCTTCAGGCCGAAATGGCGGAGGACCTCGCGATCGAACCCGGCATAGTGATACTGCAGCGGCACTTCGTAGATCGTTGCGGCATCCAACGCGGGGATCACCGCCGATTCCTGAATGTTGCAGAACAAGGCGATCTTCTTGCGCGCCGCGGCGGGCAACTCGCGGTCGCTGCGGCAGAGCAGGATAGTCGGCTGAATGCCGACCGATTGCAGCTCCTGCACCGAATGCTGCGTCGGCTTGGTCTTGAGCTCGCCCGCCGAAGGGATCCAGGGCAATAGCGTGAGATGGACGAACAGCGCGCGCTCGCGTCCAAGTTCGTTGCCGAGCTGACGTATCGCTTCGAGGAATGGCAGGCTCTCGATGTCACCAACCGTGCCGCCGATCTCGCAGAGCAGGAAATCCGTATCGCCGACCTCCGACGTGACGAACTCCTTGATCGCATCGGTAACATGCGGAATGACTTGAACCGTCGCGCCGAGATAATCGCCGCGGCGTTCCTTCGCGATCACGTTCGAATAGATGCGCCCAGTCGTGATGTTGTCGGTTTGGCGCGACGATACGCCGGTGAACCGCTCGTAATGTCCCAGGTCCAGATCGGTCTCCGCGCCATCATCGGTCACGTAGACTTCGCCATGCTGATACGGAGACATCGTCCCCGGATCCACGTTGAGATAGGGATCGAGCTTGCGCAGCCGCACCGTGAAGCCACGCGCCTGCAGCAACGCGCCAAGCGCCGCGGCAGCGAGGCCTTTGCCGAGGGATGAGACCACGCCGCCGGTTATGAAGATGAACCGCGTCATGGGATTTCAACCTATCGCAAGTTCGCGATGCACCCAAGGACCGGATGCGCAAGCGATCGTAAATCTTTGTGTTGACGAGAATGCAACGACTCGAAGACGGAATCTCAAGTGGCGAGTGTCATCGACTCCTACCCGAGTCACCCGCCGCTCAGCGCACAGGTGGCGCCGGCGTGGTCGGCTGCGTCGGTGAGGCGGGCGCGGCGGGGAGCTGATCCACGATCGAACCGCGCTCCTTGCCTGCGCCCGCGAGGATCGCCAGGACGAGGCTCACGATCATGAAACCGGCCGCCAGGACTCCCGTGATGCGGGTGAGCAGGTTGGTGGTGCCCCGCGCCGTCATGAAGCCGCCCATGCCGCCAGTGGCCCCGATGCCGAGGCCGCCGCCCTCGCTACGTTGAACGAGCACGACCCCGACCAAGGAAAGCGCGATCAGGATATGAACGACGATCAGGACCTGAAACATGTCATGCTCTTTGCGAGGGCTGATGAACGAGGGATCTTCTTAGACGCTCGCGCCGCGCGAATCCAGCTTCCGCGCGATGCGGCCCGCGTCGCGTCAATCAGCCGCTGACGCGATTGCCGACGAGTTGACGGCTCATCTGGCGCACCAATTGCTGCCACATCCCGTCATCGGGGCTGGACGGCCGCTTCACCGTGCCTTGCACCGCCGACAATGTCCGCTGACCGCTGCAGAAATAGGCGCGCAGCTCGACCCGCTCGGCGCGGCGCATGCTGCCCGGCGCCGCTTTGCCCTGGCAGGCGGCATCGGGTGACAGCCAGGCCACCGGATCCACAACCCAGATCAGCCGGAAGTCGGGCTGCGGCGCCCTTGCCGCATCCGCGGTCATTTTGATCCAAGGCTCGGCGCCGAATGCGGTGCCGACCAGAGCGGCAAACGCACCCGGCGCCAGGTTGCCGCCAGGTGTGAGGGGTTCGCCGAGCAGTTCGACCAGCACCGGACCGTCCTTGCTGGCACTGATCAGAAAATCCCGCGCGCTCTCCACGCGCATATCGATCAGCGAGCTTTGCGGGGCGTCCTCACACCCGGTGAGCGCGAGGAGGGCGAGGCAAACCAGGCGCAACGACTTGGTCAGATCGGTGGCGGCCCTCAACGCCGCGCCGCGTGCGCGGCAATCTCCAGGAACTGCGCTGCGTCCAGACTGGCGCCGCCGACCAGCGCACCGTCGACATCGCCCAGCGTGAGCAACGCCGCCGCGTTGTCGGGCTTCACGGATCCTCCATAAAGCAGGCAGATATCGCCCCCGGACGCCACTTGCCGCGCGAGGCGCCCTCGGATAGCGCCGTGGACTTCGGCCACTTGCGTCGGCGTCGCGACCTTGCCGGTGCCAATCGCCCAAACCGGTTCATAGGCAATGACGGTGTTTGCGGGACTTGAGGCTTGTGGGACGCAAAGATCGAGCTGCCGCGTCACGACGTCGAGCGTGCGCCCCGCCTCGCGATCGGCGAGGCTCTCGCCGATGCAGATGATCGCCGTCAATCCGGCCCCATGGGCCGCCACCGCCTTGGCGCAGATCAGCGCATCATCCTCGGCGTGCAGCGCGCGACGCTCGGAATGGCCGACGATCACGTACTTGCAGCCGAGATCGGCGAGCATCACCGCCGCCACATCCCCGGTGAAGGCACCGCTGGGCTTGGCATGGCAATCCTGACCGCCGAGGGCCACCGGCGTTCCAGCAACCAGCGCTCCAATCGGCGCCAATAAAGTCGCCGGAGGGCAGATCACAATCTGCGCGCGCGGCGTCGCCAACGGGGCCAAAGCACTCAATACGGCCTGAACCAGCGCGACGCCGTCACGCTGCAATCCGTTCATCTTCCAATTTGCGACCATCAATGGACGACGCGACACGTGCTAAACCTCATTCTCGAACTGACCGCCAGGCGCGATCGAACCGATTGCTTCGCTACCACGGCAAAGACTTGCTTTTCAAAAGGTTGCCGCTGCTCCCTCGCCTCCCTATAGTCCGCGCCGCTTTTCGCGAAAGCCCAATCTCTCATGCTCCAGTTCATTCGTGACAAGACGGCCGGCGTCGTCGTCAAAGTCCTCTTCCTGTTCCTAGTCCTCTCATTTGCGGTCTGGGGTATCGGCGACTATCGCTTTCTTCAGCGCCCGGAGACGCCGCCGGTCACCATCGCCGGCGATGCCGTCTCGATCGACGTGCTGCGCCAGGAGTTTCAGCGCGATCTCAATCGCTTGCGACAGAATATCGGCGATATCGACCGCGACGTGCTGCGCCAGTTCGGGCTCGCAAACCAGACGGTCGAGCGCGTCACGAATCAATCCGTCCTCGATCGTACCGCGGGCAAGCTGAGTCTCGTCGTCAGCGACAGCGTCGTCCGGCAGCGCATCCAAGAGGATCCCAATTTCCTGATCAACGGCGCCTTCGATGCCAATGCGTTTCGCCGCTTGCTGCAGGAAAACGGCTTCAACGAGGCGCGCTATGTCGAGTTGATGCGTGGCGATGCCGCGCGCGGCGCGCTGGTCGATGCGG
>JANNTF010001112.1:0-2928 GCA_031403455.1 Alphaproteobacteria bacterium
CCGGAGAGCTGGAGCGCGCCGGCCGCGATCCTGGCCGCCGGCACGACCGAGCGTCACGTCCCCTTCCCCGGCTGGACGCTGCCCGGCGTGTTCGGGCTCGCCGCCGCGACGATCCTGCTCAAGTCGCAGCGCATCCTGCCGGGGCGGCGAGTCGTCGTCGCGGGCAGCGGACCGCTGCTGCTGCTCGTCGCCGATGCGATCCTCGCCGGTGGTGGCGAGGTCGCGGCGATCGTCGATGCGCGCGCGCGGGGCGACTGGCTCGGCGCGACGCCGTCGTTGCTTGCGCGTCCCGATCTGCTACTGCGCGGGGGGAGGTGGCTGGCGCGCGTGCTCGCGCGTGGCGTGCCGATTCATTTCCGTCACGCGCTGAACCGGATCGACGGACGCGACGGCGTCGAGCGCGTCGTCATCGGCCCGGTCGATGCCGCGGGCGGGCCGATCGCCGGCGGCGCCATGGTCACGCTCGACGCCGATGCGGTCTGCTACGGCTTCGGCCTGATGCCGTCGACCGACGTTAGCCGGCTGCTGGGCGCGCGCCATGTCTTCGTGCCCGAGCTCGGCGGCTGGACCGTCGCGACCGATGCGGACGCGTCGACCAGCGTCGCACGTCTCTATGCCTGCGGCGATGGCGCCGGCGTGCGCGGTGTCGCCGCCGCGCCGCTGGGCGGTCGGCTCGCCGCGCTTGCGGCCGCGCGCGATCTCGGTCGACTCGATCATCCGGCGCATGAGTCGCGCGCCGCGACGTTGCGACAGGTTCTCGCGCGCGCCGCGCGTTTCGGCGGGGCGATGACCGCGATCGCGACACCAGGCCCCGCCGCCATCGCGGTGACGACGCAGGAGACCATCGTCTGCCGCTGCGAGAGCGTGACGCGTGCGACGCTCGACGCGGCCATCGCCGCCGGCGCCCACACGATCAACGACCTCAAGGCAACGACACGCTGCGGCATGGGCGCTTGCGGTGGCCGCATCTGCGGCGAGGCGGCGGCGCGGATCATCGCCGCGGCCACGTGCCGGTCGCGCCAAGAGATCGGTGAGGCGACGGGCCGCTCGCCGCTGCGTCCGGTGCCGCTCGATGCGATCTCAGGCGCGTTCGACTATGCCGATCTCCCGATGCCCCAGCCGGCGCCGCTGTGAGCGAACGCCACGATCTCGCGGTCATCGGCGGCGGCATCATGGGCTGTGCGACCGCTTTGCGCGCACGGCAAGGCGGCATGCGCGTCGTCGTGCTCGAGCGCGCCGAACTCGGCAGCGGCGCGTCGGGCGTCAATGCCGGCACGCTGTCATTGCAGATCAAGCGCGTGAAGCTGATGCCCTATGCGCTGCGCGGTCGCGCGCTGTGGGAGAAGGCGGGTGAGCGCGTCGGCTATCACCGCAGCGGCGGCTTCACCCTCGCCTTCACCGCACAGGAAGCGGCGCTGCTCGAGGAGCGCATGGCGCTGAAGCGCGCGGCCGGCGCCCCGATCGAAATGATTTCCGCCAATCGTGTCGCCGACATGGAGCCGGGCCTCAGCCGGCGCATCGTCGCAGCGAGTCATTGCCCGCTCGACGGTTACGCGAATTCGAGCCTGACAGGCCAGTTCTATCGCGGCCTGTTGCGCGACGCCGGGATCGCGTTGCGCGAACACGCAGCGGTCACCGCGATCACGCGCGCGGAGTCCGGCTTCGTGCTGACGGCCGGCGACGGGACCTGGCGCGCGCGCCGCATCCTGCTCGCCTGCGGCGGCTGGCTCGAGCAGGCCGCGGCGATGATCGGCGTCGCGCTGCCGCTGCGCGTGCGGGTCAACACCGTGTCGGTCACCGAGCGCGCGCCGAAGCTGATCGACGCCGTGATCGGCCACGCCACCGGCCTGCTCACGCTGAAGCAGAAGACCAACGGTACCGTGCTGATCGGCGGCGGCTGGCAGGGCACGGGCGCGCCGGCGACGGGGCGCGGCGATGTCGCGCTCGACTCGCTGCTGACCAATCTGCGCCTCGCGCAATTCGCGCTGCCGGGCTTGCGCGACGCACGGCTGCTGCGCAGCTGGACCGGCTTCGAGGCCAATGTCCCCGATTTCTATCCGCTCGCCGGACAGGCGCCCGGCGTGACCGATGCGTTCATCCTCGGCTGCGTACGCGGTGGTTACACGATCGGCCCGTATATCGGCGAGCTGATGGGCGATCTCCTTCTTGGCCGCGAGCCCGAGCTGCCGCTCTTCGATCCCGCGCGCTTCGCCGGCGTGCCGACAACAAACCCGCAAGGAGCCTCCGCATGACCGACACGAATCGTCCTCTCCAGGGTCGCGTCGCGATCGTCACCGGGGGCGGCACCGGGATCGGTCGCGCGATCGCGGAGAGCTTTGCCGCCGCTGGCGCGCGTGTCGTCATCGCCGGACGGTCGCGCGCCACTCTCGATGCGGTCGCGCGCCGCATCGGCGGGATCGCCGCGACCTGCGACGTGACGAAGCTGGCCGACGTCGAAGCGCTGTTCGCGACCGCACGCGCCGAGACCGGCCGCATCGACATCCTGGTCAATAATGCCGGAGTCACAGGCCCGATCGGCAGCGTCTCGGAGGTCGATCTGCTGGCCTGGCGGGAGTGCATCGAGATCAATCTCTTTGGTGCGCTGAACTGCCTGCGCGTCGCGGCGCAGATCATGACCAAGCAGAAGAGCGGCTCGATCATCAACATGTCGTCGCGCATGGGGCTGCACGGCTACCCGATGCGCAGCGCCTATTGCGCGACCAAATTCGCGCTGATCGGCATCACGGAATCTCTGGCGCGCGAACTCGGTCCGCACGGCGTGCGCGTCAATGCGCTGTGCCCGGGTGCGGTCAGCGGCGAGCTGATGGATCGCGTGATCGCGCGCCGAGCGAGCGCCGAGAACCGCCCGCCCGAGCAGATCATCAAGGAGAGCTACACGGACGCGGCGGCGCTGCGGCGCTGGGTCGA